>JAQBUJ010000212.1 GCA_027623845.1 Pseudomonadota bacterium | reverse complement strand
CTCGGTAATCCGGCCCGCCGCCTATTGCGGCGCGGTTGGCTTCAAGCCGAGTGTCGGCACCCACGAGCGGACCGGGGTGAAGGAGCTTTCCAACTATCTCGATACGGTCGGCACCTTCGCCCGCAGTGTCGGGGATATCGCGTTTTTCTATGCCGCGCTGCGGCAGGTGCCGACCCCGGATCTTGAGGCCTTTGGCGACAAGCCGCCTCGGTTCGGTCTGATGGTGCCGTTTCGTATTGAGGCCGAAGCGGCGGCGCTGTCGGCTTTTGAGGCGGCGTGGCGACAAGCGGAGGCGGCGGGCGCCGCGGTCGTCGACATCCCGTCCTCGACCGGCTTTGAGGCGCTGGCGGATCTGCAGACCGTGGTGATGACCGGGGATTCCGGGCGCGCCTTGGCCTGGGAATATGACCACCACCCGGAGCGGCTGATCCGCTTCTACCGCGACAACATCGCCACTGGACGGGCGATTTCCGATGCGGCATTGCTGGCGGCGAAGTCCGAGGCGGATCAGGGACGCGTCGCGCAAGCCGCCTTGTTCGATAGCGTCGACGCGATTCTCACCCTGCCGGCGCCGGGAGAGGCGCCCTTGGGTCAAGCCTTCACCGGCGATCCGTTGTTCAACCGGGTTTGGACGCTGTTGGGTTGGCCCTGCGTCACGGTGCCTTGCGGGCAGGGACCATGCGGTCTGCCGCTGGGCGCCCAGATCGTCGGCCCGGCCGGCAGCGATGCGCGCACGCTGGCGGCGGCGGCTTGGCTGGAGCGCGCATTGGCCTGAGCGGAAAACCGAATAGAGAAGGAGAACCGGCCATGCTTTTGCAAATGATGACCTGGGCCGAGGTGGAACGACACCTAAAGTCCAGCAACGGGATCATCATCCCGATCGGCAGCACCGAACAGCATGGACCGATCGGCTTGATCGGTACCGATGCGATCTGCCCGGAAGTCATTGCTGGTCTGGCGGCGGAGAAAACCGGCGCGCTGATCGGTCCGACGATCTCGGTGGGAATGGCGCAGCACCATCTGGCCTTTCCCGGCTCGATCGCGCTGCGTCCGACAACCTTGATCGCGGTGATCAAGGACTATGTGCTGTCCTTGGCGCGCAACGGCTTTGAGCGGTTTTATTTCCTGAACGGCCATGGCGGCAATATCGCGACCGTCGGCGCGGCGTTTTCCGAGATTTATTCCGAAACCAGCTTCGAGCGCAATTCCACCCGTCCGCCAATCCGCTGCAAGCTGGCCAATTGGTTCGCTTTTCCCGAGATCAAGACGCTTTGCGAGGAATTCTACGGCGACCGCGATGGCCGGCACGCAACGGCCTCAGAGGTCGCGGTCACCCAATATGCCTACCCGGAACACATCAAACGCGCCGAGATGGACAAGGCGCCACCGGCGGCACGGGCGTTTTGCGATGCCGAGGATTATCGGATGCTGTTCCCCGACGGTCGGATCGAAGCCGATAGTTTTCTGGCCACGCCCGACCATGGTGAGCGCCTGGCCAAGGCCAGCGCCGAATGTGTCGCGGCTGATTTCAGCAAATTCCTGACCGAGCCTTGAGGTGATGCCGGTTCGACCGCCGCTTGACGCCAAAGTCCAGATCGAAGTCTGGGATCTGCCGACCCGGGTTTTTCATTGGGCGTTGGTGATCTGTTTGGCGGCCCAGTGGTTCACCGGGGAATTCGAGTTCCAAGACCTGCACGAGATTGGCGGCGTGACCGTCTTGATCCTCGTGCTGTTCCGGCTGATCTGGGGGTTTGTTGGCGGCGAGTTCGCCCGGTTTAGCGCTTTCGTCCGCGGACCGTCGAAGATCAAAGCCTATCTGGCGAGCCGGCTGCGGTGGCGGATGCCAAAAGAAATCGGCCACAACCCGATCGGCGGTTGGAGCGTGATGGCGATGCTTGCGGCGTTGCTGGTGCAGGCGACGCTGGGTTTGTTCGGGACCGACGAAATTCTTTATGACGCGCCGCTGTCGCACCTGGTGACCAACCAAACGGCGCGATTTTTAACCGGTCTGCACGAAGACGGCTTCGATGTGATCCTTGCTCTGGTGGGGCTTCATCTTAGTGCGATCGCGTTCTATTTCGTGGTATTCCGCAAGAACCTCGTCACCCCGATGCTTCGGGGAACGACAATGGTCGATCCAGCGGTGCTGCCGTCAAAAGTCCGCCCTGGCCGGGTTTGGTTGGCGATCATCTGCCTTGGTGTTTCGGCCAGCGTGGTTATTAGGCTGGTGTATTTCACTTGAAGGCCGTGTAGGCCTTGACCTTCCAGTCGCAGGAGGCTTTATATCCAGCGTTTCTGGACCGCCCGCGCTTTGCTGGGTGGCCTGTTGCCGTGGAGGGGGATGATGCATATCGGCGCCGCCGAACAAGCGTCGGGATTACCAGCCAAGACCATCCGCTATTATGAGGATATCGGTCTGCTGATCCCGGCCCGGCAACAAAACGGCTACCGGGATTATGGGCGAACGGATGTCCACAAACTGGCGTTCTTGAAACGCGCCCGCGGCCTCGGGTTTTCGATCGAGGATTGCCGGGCGTTGATGTCGCTGTACGGGGACCGTAACCGCGCCAGCGCCGATGGGAAGGCATTGGCGCACACGCATCTTCACCGGATCGAGGCGAAGATCGCTGAGCTGGAGGGGTTGCGAGGGGTTCTGGCGCATCTGGTCGATGCCTGTCATGGCGACGCCCGCCCGGATTGCCCAATTCTCGATGACCTCGCCGGTTTACTGGAGGGCCAAGCGTGATGCGCCGCCGCGTTCTTGCCACCTTGGTCTCAATCTTCGCCGTCGCCCTGCTCGCTGCCGGCCTTGCCGCCTCGTTCTTTGAGGACTCCGGCGGCTACAAGATCAGCCCGGAGATGAAGCCTGCCGCGCCCCGCGCGCCGGACCCCGCTCAAACCGAGGCTAAAGTCCCAAATCAACAAGCCGCCGCTCAGCAGACTGCGCCGCGCGCCATGCCCCCGGCGGTGACGCCGGCCCGGTTCAAGTTTCGGCCGGACGAGCCGGCCCTGGTGGCCGAGGGCAAGCGGCTCTACGGCGTGCATTGCGCGTCATGTCACGGCGTCAAGCTGGAGGGGCAGCCGAATTGGAAACAGCGCAACGAAGATGGCAAGTTGCCGGCGCCGCCACATGACGCCTCCGGCCATACCTGGCACCATCCCGAAGGCATGCTGTTCGCGCTGACCAAGTTTGGCCCGTCGCGGATCAGCGGGGCGCCGTCGGCAATGCCGGCTTATGCCGAGGTGCTGACGGATGAGCAGATCATCGCCACGTTGTCCTTTATCAAAAGCACCTGGTCGCCGGAAATACGCCAACGCCATGATCAGATGGGCAAGAAATGACTTGGCTAACCGGGGTTCAGGCGACGGTCGCGGCCAGCGCCATGCCAGGCATGTTATGTCTGGAATCCGAAATTCAGTCACCGGGCTAGGACCATCATGACCGTTTCCACAACCGCTGGCGCATTCATTCGCCGGCTCGTATTGGCCAGCCTGCTGATCGCCGGTCTTACGGCTGCGTCCGATCCGCCAGCCACCGTCGAGAAATGGCAGGCGTTGGTTGAGGCCGCCGGATATGCCTACGAGGCCGGCCGGCCGGTCCAGGCCCAGCAATTGCTGGAGGAAGCGGTCAATATGACCAAGCCCGGAACCGAGGGACGGGCGGCGGTGCTGAACAATCTGGCCATCGTCCTGGAGGCGAACGGCTTCATGGATGCCGCCGAGCAGCTCTACGGCCAGGTCATCGGATTATGGGCCGAATTGCTCGGCCCGAGCCATACGAATGTTTCGCGCACCCTGGGCAATCTCGGCGACCTGCATCACCGGCGCGGCCAGCTGGAACAGGCCGAGGAAGCCTATACTGTGGCGATCACCACCGCCGAACAGGCCAAAGGCGCCGATGCGGTGCAGGTGCTCCGAGCGCTCTATGATAATTATTCCCGGCTGCTCGACGATATGGGGCGCACCAAAGACGCCGACGCAGCGCGGCTCAAGGCTTTTCCGCCCGGAAACTAGAAACCGGACCTAAAAAACAAGCCTTACAACCGAGGAAACTCATTAGGGGGACGTCGAGATGGACCTAGGAATTGCTGGCCGTAAGGCCATTGTTTGCGGATCAAGCCGCGGGCTTGGGCGGGCCTGCGCCACGTCGCTTGCCCAGGCCGGGTGCACGGTCGTGGTCAACGGCATAGACCCGTCGCGCCTCGCCGAAACGGCTGGCGAAATTCGCCGCGCCACCAATGCCGAGATCATCGAGGTGGCGGCTGATGTCACGACACCGCAAGGCCAGGACGTTTTGTTCGCCGCTTGCCCGGAGCCGGATATCCTGATCACCAATGCCGGTGGCCCGCCTTATAAGGATTTCCGCGAGCTTGAGCGCGAGGCGATGCTCACCGGCGTCACCTGGAACATGATCACCCCGATCGAGCTGATCCAACGCACCGTCGACGCCATGTCGGAGCGCGGTTTCGGGCGGATCCTCAACATCACCTCGGTCTCGGTGAAGATGCCGGTTTTCGGCCTCGATCTTTCAAGCGGCGCGCGGGCCGGCCTGACCGCTTTTTGTGCCGGGGTTTGCCGGTCCGTCGCCCATACCGGGGTGACGATCAACCATATCCAACCCGGTTTTTTCGACACCGATCGCTATCGCGGCGGCATCGATGTGACGGCCCAGGCGCTTGGCATCAGCCATGACGAGGCGCATGCCCAGCGCGTCGCCATGGTACCAGCCAAGCGCGCCGGCACGCCGGAGGAATTCGGCGAAGCCGCCGCCTTCCTGTGCAGCGCCCAAGCCGGCTACATCACCGGCCAAAGCCTGCTGCTGGATGGTGGGCTATACAACAGCTCGTTCTGAGGCGCGGTTCTGAACCGACGCGGCCATGGTTTGAACGGATAGAGGCGAACGGCGATCGTCTATGCGTTGTCTTTCGGCATGAGGCGTTTCAGCGCCAGGGCGAGCTCGGCGATCGGTTGGGTCTGGATGATCAGCGTGCCGGGCCCGGTAACCTCGGTCAGGAACAAGCCCTCGCCGCCGAATAACAGGTTTTTCACGCCGCGTTGAAAACGGATGTCGTAGTCGCAGGAACCAGAAAACCCGACGAGGCAACCGGTATCGACGGTCAGGGTTTCCCCCGCGCCGAGGCTGCGCTCGATCAACGTGCCGCCGGCCCCAAGAAAGGCCATGCCGTCACCCTCTAGTTTTTGCAGGATCAGGCCCTCGCCGCCGAACAGTCCGGAGGTGAGCCGCTTGGTCAACGCGATGCTGATGCCAACGCCCCGGGCGCTGCACAGATAGGCGTCGCGCTGACAGAAGAACACGCCGCCGGTTTTCGAGAGATCGATCGCCTTGATCTGCCCCGGCATCGGTGAGGCGAAGCTGACGCTGCGGACATCATCGGCGGTGTTGCTGAAGAATGGCATGAAGAAGGTTTCGCCGGAGAACTTGCGGAACAGCCCGGCCATCATCCCGCCCGGCATCTCGGTCGACATCTCGATCCCCGGATCCATCATTACCATGGTTCCAGCCTCGGCCTGCACCGCTTCTCCGGGGTCAAGGTCGATCGTCAGCAGGGGCGATGCATCACCCTCGATCCGGTAGTCTATTTCATCCGACGCCATCACCTAGTCTCCGCGCTTGGTCGTTCTTTGTCGCTCTGGCGATCCTGGATCTGTGCTTCAAGCCAAGCGCGCGCGGCAGGATCTCCGCCATGTCGCTCCAAAAGACGACGGATGATCAGATCCCAATCCAATGGATTGGGAAAACTTAACCGCAGCTTGCTCGCCATCAGTTCGAACTGTGCCGGTACGATGTTTTCGACCGCAATCGATGTGTTTTCGGCAGGCTTCCGCTGGCCGTCCGGGCGCGTATCCAAGCTTCACACAAGGTCATACGAGGGTTGGTGCCGGAGCAGCAGAGGCTCTCGAACAATGTCATGATGTAGTCAAGCACCTCACGCTTTATATGGCGCAGTTCATCGGTCCAAATGTCGCCTGGGAAAGTTTGGGCGATTTCATATGATGGCCAGTAAAACGCCTTTCCCTCGTCTTGGATCCCTCTGAGGAATTCATCCAGGGCGGCGCGCAGGATTGCTTTTGAGATTTGGTTGGCGGATATGCAGGACATGTCTCGAAAGGTCGCGGCGAGCGGAACCGGCGACAGCGTAAGGATCACTTTGGCATCCGGTCGGTATTTGCGGATCAATTGGTATATACCAGGGTCACTCCAGAACCCGAAAGCCCTGGTGCGAGATGACGCGAAAATTATCGGTGACGGT
>JAQBUJ010000211.1 GCA_027623845.1 Pseudomonadota bacterium | reverse complement strand
GGCATGAATTGCGGTTCGGCGAACACGCAGACCGCGCCGGATTGCCGAATGCCGCCGCGAATTTCGTATAGCCGGCGGGCGCTTGGCGAACGACCGGGAGATAGGCTGATCGAGGCCAGCGCGTTGGTCCCAAAGCGCGCCTCGAAATACTGATAGGCATCGTGAAAGACGACATAGGGAACCCGGCGCACCGGCTCCAGGGTCGCGGAGATCTCGGCTTGCAAATCGGTCAACTCGGCGATCAGACGCTTGGCGTTTGCCCGATAGGCCTCGCCATTACCTGGATCCAGGCGCGACAAGGTCTCGGCGACCAGGGCGACGATGGCCCGCCCGTTCGCCGGATCGAGCCAGAGATGCGCGTCGATCTCATCGTCGCCAGGTGGTCGAGTGGGCTTGGCGCTGTTGTTGTCATGCTCATCGTCATGATGATCATCCCAGGCCCCGCCCCGGCGGGCTTTCAGGCGGTGCAGCGCGGCGCTGTCGATCAGCGTGACAAGCGTGACCGAGGCCGGGATCGATTGCGCCGGCTTGATGAAGAAGCTCTCCATTGCCGGGCCGACCCAGATCACCAGATCAGCCGTCGCCAGCGCCCGGGCGCTTGACGGTTTCATCGCATGCATGTGTGGCGAGGCTCCGCCGGTAACCAGCAGCACTGGCTCGCCAACGCCCGCCATCACCCCGGCGACCAGGGCGTGGATCGGCTTGATGGTAACCACCGTCCTTGGCGCCGCGCCCGTCTTGGCCTGCGCTGCTACAAAGGTCAGGGGGGATGAAAAGGCCAGAACCAGCGCAACGACGATGGCGCGAGACAAACGCATAGATGTTTCATTATGTAATAACATATCAATTAATTAGCGACCCCGTCGAGCGCTGTCAATTAGCTTGATATAGCGGGGGTATCGGCAGGTTTTTAAGAGCGTCTTTAGCTGGCCTCAGGCTACTTGGACAACGGCTACTTGGACAATGGCGACGTGGACAATGGTGACGGGGATAGCGTCCGCCGCACCGCGTCGCGCCAGCCGTCAATTCCGATCTGGCGGGTGGTCTCGTCCATCGCCGGCTCGAACCGCCGCTGCAGCGCCCAGTGTTCGGCAAACCCATCCATGTCCGGCCAGACCCCAGCGCGGGCCCCCGCCAGCCAGGCGGCGCCAAGCGCGGTGGTTTCCAAAATCATCGGTCGGTCGACCGGCGCCGCCAGGATGTTCGCCAGGGACTGCATCGTCCAATCCGAGGCCACCATGGCGCCATCGACGCGCAGCACCGTGTCCTTCGCCGGGCTGGCCCAGTCACGTTGCATCGCTTGCAGCAGGTCGAGGGTTTGGTAGGCGACGCTTTCCAGCGCCGCCTTGGCGAATTCGCGCGGGCCGGTATTACGGGTCAGGCCGAACAAGGCGCCGCGCGCCTCGGCATCCCAATGCGGCGCGCCAAGCCCGGTAAAGGCCGGGACCAGATAGACCGATTGCTTAGGGTCGGCCTGTTCGGCCAGAGGCCCCGATTGCGCGGCGTCGCTGATCAGTCCCAGCCCGTCGCGCAGCCATTGAACGGCGGCGCCGGCGATGAAGATCGAGCCCTCCAGGGCATAGGTGGTCTCGCCGTCCAGCCGATAGGCGATGGTGGTCAACATCCGGTTCGTCGACGGCACCCGGTCCCGCCCGGTATTGAGCAGCGCGAAGCAGCCGGTTCCATAGGTGGATTTCATCATGCCGGGCTGGAAGCAGGCATTGCCGATGGTGGCGGCCTGTTGATCTCCGGCGACCCCAAGAATCGGGATCGCCGCGCCGAGCAGCGCTGGCGCGGTCACGCCAAAATCGTCGGCGCTGTCTTTGACCACCGGCAACAGCGCCGCCGGGATGTCCAGGATCCCAAGCAGTTCCTCGTCCCAACGGTTTTCTGCGATATCATACAACAGGGTCCGCGAGGCGTTGGTGGCGTCGGTGGCGTGGACCGCGCCGTCGGTCAGCTTCCAGATCAACCAGCTATCGATGGTTCCAAAGCACAATTCGCCGGCCTGGGCCCGAGCGCGCAGACCGTCCTGCTGGTTCAGCATCCAGGCCAGCTTGGTGCCGGAAAAATACGGGTCAAGCAGCAGCCCGGTCTTGGCGGTAAAGGTCGGCTCCAGGCCACGCGCCTTCAGATCCTCGCACATAGGTGCGGTGCGCCGGTCCTGCCAGACGATGGCGCGGCCTACCGGCTTGGAGGTCGCGCGCTCCCACAGCACCGCGGTCTCGCGTTGGTTGGTGATGCCGATGCCGGCGATAGCGCCCGGCGACACGCCGGCCTTGGCGATGGCCAGGCGCGCCGTTGCCAGAACGCTGTCCCAGATTTCCTCGGCGTCATGCTCAACCCAGCCGGAATTGGGGAAATGCTGTTCGAATTCCTGTTGACCGACACCGGCGATCTGCAGGTTTCCATCGAAGACGATGGCCCGCGACGAGGTGGTGCCCTGATCGATCGCAAGAACATGGCCGGACATCGAATGCGCTCCTGAAACGAGATCGAGACTGATTGACCCTGTGGGTGATCCTATGACGAAACGGTCCCGCAACCGAAGCGCTTCGTAGCCGCAATAGCGGCGCGGGGGCCGCCCGGGCTTTTACCGAGATCCAGGGCTTTTACCGAGATCCAGGGACTTTACCGAGACCCAGAGCTTTCACCGAGGTCCGGGGCTTTCACCGAGATATTGCGCCAGCCGTTGGGTTTCTGCCTCGGTGAACCGCAGCCCCAGCTTGCTGCGCCGCCACAGCACATCCTCGGCGCTTGCCGCCCATTCCCGCTCGACCAGATGGTGCAGTTCGGCTTCATGCAGGTCGGCGCCGAAGCACTCCCCAAGATCGGTCAGGGTTTTGGCCGCGCCAAGGATCGCCCATGCCCGGGTTCCATACAACCGGACCAGGCGGCGGGCATGCGCCGGATCGAGGAAGCGATAGGCGGTGCGCAAGGCCTCGACCTGTTGATTAAACCCGGTGGGATGGAAATCGCCGCCGGGCAGGGCGGCGCCGGCGGTCCAGGGCGCGCCGCGCCGGCCCAACTGCTTTTGGATCTGTTCCAGCGCGCTTTCGGCGAGTTTGCGATAGGTGGTGATCTTGCCGCCGAACACATTAATCAGCGCCGGCCCGTCGGTGGTCGTCTCGGTCTTCAGCACATAGTCGCGGGTGGCTTCCTGCGCCTTGCTGGCCCCGTCGTTATACAGCGGACGCACCGCCGAATAGCTATGGACCACGTCGGTCGGCTCGACGGGGTTGATGAAATAGGCGCTGGCTGCGGTGCAGAGATAGTCGGTTTCCTCGGCGGTGATCCGCACGTCGCCGGGATCGCTGTGATGGTCGCGGTCAGTGGTCCCGATAAGCGTAAAATCCGTCTCATAGGGGATGGCGAAGATGATCCGGCCATCGGCGTTCTGAAAAATGTAGCAGTGCTCATGATCGAATAATCGACGCACGATGATGTGACTGCCGCGGACCAGCCGCACCGCATCGGCGTCCTTGCGGCCGAGAGCCTGGCAGAGCACCTGATCGACCCAGGGACCGGCGGCGTTGACCAGCACGCGGGCGTGGCGGATCTGCTGCGCGCCATCGGCTGTTTCGGTGGTCACCGTCCAGAGCCCTCCGAGACCGCCGATGCCGCGCCCGGAATCGCGCTGGGCGGCGATAACCTTGGTGCGGGGCAGGATCTCGGCGCCATGATCAGCGGCGTCCCGGGCGTTGAGAACCACCAGGCGGGCATCATCGACCCCGCAGTCGGAATACTCGAAACCTTTGGTGAATATCGGCTTTAGCGGTTCGCCGAGGGCGTCGCGGCCAAGGTCGATGACCCGTGTCGGCGGCAACAGCCGGCGGCCACCCAGGTGGTCATAAAGAAACAAACCAAGCCGCAGCAGCCATGCCGGCCTGAGACCACGATGGTGCGGCAGCACGAAGCGCAGCGGCCAGACAATATGCGGGGCGATCGACCACAACACCTCGCGTTCCTTCAAGGCCTCGTGCACCAGACGAAAGTTGTAACGCTCCAGATAGCGCAGACCGCCGTGAATCAGCTTGGTCGAGCCGGAGGAGGTGGCGCTGGCGAAATCATTCATCTCCGCCAGGCAGACCGAGAACCCGCGTCCGGCCGCGTCACGCGCAATCCCACAGCCGTTGATGCCGCCGCCGACGATCAGGACGTCATAGGGCTCCCGCGCGGGCGTGGCATTTTTTCCTGAGGCGACCATGCGGCTGAATAAACCAAATTTGAAAATAAATGAACCGAATGTGAAGCTTAAACGAAAAAACAAAAGTTAATTCGATCCGGGTTTTTCAAACCTTGGAAATCGACCGAGGCGGCAATCCCCTAACCCGGCGTCCCCTTCGGCACGTAGTCGAACAGCATCTGCGGCAGTTTCAGGGCCAGATCGGGGAAGGCCATGATCAGGCCCAGGCAGACGAAGTGCAGGATGATGAACGGCACCACGCCCCGGTACATGTCGGCGAGGCGAATTTCCGGCGGGCTGATGCCGCGCAGATAAAAGATCGCCGGGGCCATCGGCGGGGTCAGGTAGCTGGTCTGGATCACCACCAGGAACATGATTGAGTACCAGACATCGTCGACGCCCATGGAGCGCATCACCGCCATCGCGACCGGCACGATGATGATCATGATCGAGATGAACTCAAGCACGAAGCCGGCGATGAAGGTGATCGCCATGAAGATCAGCATGGTCGACCAGACACCCAGGCTGGCGGCCTCGAAGGCGTTGCGGACCGAACTGATGCCGCCCAGGGCGACGAAGACCCCGGCGAACATCATCCCACCGAGCAGAATGGTCAGGATCATCGCGGTGATCTGCAGGGTTTTCAGGAAGGATTCCTGCAGAATGGCGAAGCTGAAGGTGCGGTAGATTATGGTCAGCACGATGGTCCCGGCGGCGCCCATGGCGGCGGCCTCGGTCGGGGTCGCCCAGCCCAGCATGATGGTTCCCAACACCGAGAAGATCAGCATCCCAAGCGGTAATAGCGAGGTCACGATGATCTCTAGTTTTTCGATGATCGTGGGTTCGACCTCGGGAGGGGGAAGCACCGGGCCGTCCTCGGGCCAGATCGTGCAGCGGCCAACGATGTAGACGATATAGAGGCCGGCCAGCAGCAACCCCGGCAGCATGATGCCGACAAACAAATTGCCGACGCCGACACCGGCGATCGGGCTGAGGATCACCACTACCACCGAGGGCGGAATGATCGTGCCCAGGGATCCGCCGGCGCAAATGGTTCCGCTGATCAGGCCCTTGTCATAGCCGTGGCGCAGCATGACCGAGATGACCAGCATGCCCACAACCGCTTCGGCCGCGCCGACGACGCCGCTGGCTGCGGCGAAGATGACACAGAGCAGCACCGTGCCGATGGCCAACCCGCCGGGCAGCTTTCGGGTGAACAGATGGATCGCCTCGAACAGCTTTTCGGCGATGCCGGAGCGCTCCAGCAAACAACCCATGAAGATGAACAGCGGTACCGCCGAGAGCACGTAATAGGAGGCGACATCATCGACCTTGGCCACGAGCTGGTGAACCAAGACGTCGCCAAAGCGGTAATAACCGAAGGCGACCGCCACCCCCATCAGCGAGAATGCGACCGGAAACCCGATGAAGATGCAGATCATCAGGGCCGGGAACATCATCAAACCAATGCCAAGAGTCATCATCGGCAATCCTCGCGGCCAAGGAAGCCGTGCTCAATGACACCGACTGACCTGCCTGTTTCGAAAACCAACCGCGCTGTCAAACTCAGCGACGGCAGCGGACACTATGTCGGTGGGTTGCCAGGAGCAAGGCCGGCGCCGGCGGCGCAAACAGGTATCGGAGTGCCGATCATTCGCACCCCGTCCACTGCTGTCCGGTAAATACTCATCCGTCGCCCTGGCGAACGGCAGGGCCCACGCCTGAGCACGTTCACTGTAATCGATGGGCGAGAAACAGGAAGAGTATGTCTCCATTGTCCGCCATTCGTGCGACCGATCAGCCTCAGGCTTCGGCCCTGCCGTTCGCCAGGGCGACGGATAAAAGTGCGCCCACCGTACGCGCGCGCGCGGCGGGCTCAGCCCCTCAGAGCTCGACCCATTGGCGTTTCAGGTTGTTGTAAACCTTCTCCAGGCGAACATATTCGGGGTGCTGATGCTTCTCCCGGGTCGCGTTGAGGAAGAAGCTCAACGAGATCGCCAGATCAATCAGAATCTGGCGGCGGAACGGATCGCGGATCGCGCTCTGAATCCAGCCGACGCAAACCCAGCGCGCGCCCCGGGTCACTTCCTCGA
>JAQBUJ010000210.1 GCA_027623845.1 Pseudomonadota bacterium | reverse complement strand
CCGCCGATTGAAAACCCGCTCAGCAGCACCCGGTCACGGTCGAGATTGAATTTGGCGACCGCGTCATCGAGCACCTGGCGGGTGAACGCCAACTCATCGCGCAATACCGGGCGCCCCGGAATAAAGGACCAAAAGCCGCCCTTGCGCCCATCGCGCCGCAAACCGTTCGGGGCGATCACCGCATAACCCCGGTCCAGAAACGGTCGCATCATACCCTGATTGCGGATCACCCCAGCGCCAGTACCGCCGGCGCCATGAAAATGCACAAGGACCGGCAGAGGCCCCTCGCCCCGAACCTCAGGCAACAGCACGTTATAGGATCCTAAAGCGACCCGGCACGGCGCCGCGCCGGAACCACAACTCTGGACGCCCGATCGGGTTTGAGTTTGGTTTTGGGCCTGGGTTTGAGCCGAGACCGCTAGAGCTGCCGTCAGCAACACGATGGTCGCAATAACGATTTGGCGCATAGGGTACCCTCGCTGAAGTCCAATGCAGGCTTTTAACGGCAATCGCCGGCAATCGCGTTCACGATTGCTTGCGCGGCGCTGTTGTCGGCCTCCCACGGTCAGGCCTAAACTCCCGGCAATGAGGCTCATCACGCCTGGGAGAATTTATCATGGCCGCCAGTTACGACCGCGCCGCCGAGTCGCTCGGCAACATTCTGCATATGGAGCATGTGAACATAATGGTCCCGGAACAACTGCCGGCGATCGTGTTCTACATTAGTGGCCTGGGATATACCCGCGACCCCTATTTGATGGTCGGCCTGGACAACATGTGGGTGAATATGGGCCGCAGCCAAATGCATCTGCCGCGCCGCGACCCTTCGCCACAACGCCTGCGCGGGACGGTCGGCATGGTGTCGCCGGATCTGGATGACGTTGAAACGTCGCTGGGCAGCGTCGCCGAGCGTTTGGCCGGGACGGAATTCTCGTTCACCCGGAAGAATGACTGCATTGAGGCCACCTGCCCCTGGGGCAATCATATCCGGGTGCATGCACCGGCGGCGGAATACGGCGCCATGCAGATCGGCATGCCCTATGTGGAACTCAATGCGCCGGTCGGCAGCGCCGAGGCGATCGCCCGGTTCTATCGCGAGATCATGGGCGCCAACGCCACCGTCGCCACCCGCAATGGCGCGCCCTGCGCCTCGGTGGTCACCGGCAAGGCGCAATTCCTGCATTTCATCGAGACCGAGGACGAACAACCCGACTATGACGGCCACCATGTCGCAATTTACATCGCGGATTTCGCCGGCCCCTACGACAAATTAATGCAGCGCGGGCTGATCACCATGGAATCGGACGCCCATGAATGGCGCTTCATCGATATCGTCGACGTCGATAGTGGCGATCTATTGTTCAAGATCGAACACGAAGTGCGCAGCGCCACCCACCCGCTCTATGCCCGGCCGCTGGTCAACCGCAACCCGGCCCAGAGCAATCGCGGCTATCGGCGCGGACAGGATGATTTCCTCGGGCAGATCTGAGTCGGGGCGGCTCAGTACCGGCTACCGCCCCAGAACGAGGCGGGTGTTTCCAGCAAGTCACCAAGCCCGCAACGCTCTATCGCCAGCGCCGCCTCACGGTCGGCGTAATCCAACACTTCGCCCTCGTCAATGCTGGCGACCCGGCGTCCTTGCATCACGATTTCGCCGTCAATGATGGTGGTGTCGATATCCGCTCCATTGGCGAAACAGGTCGCGCGATAGAGCGGCATATTGGCCGGCGCCAAATGTGGTTTGCGCAGATCAAGCAGGACGATATCCGCCTTCTTGCCGATCTCCAGCGAGCCAATGTCGTCTTCAAGCCCCAAGGTCCTGGCGGCGTCGATCGTCACCATCTCCAACACTTTGCCGGGCGGCATGACCTGATCATCGCGAAAATGTCGGCGGTGATAATGCATGCATTGCTGCATGTGGCGGAACTGATCAAAGCTACGATCCGGCGCGGCGCCGTCCGATCCAATGGCGACGGTCACGCCGGCGTCCAGCAGCTCCGGCACCGGGCAGCGCCCCTTGATCGAGGCAACGGCGCTCGGGTTGTGCACGATCCGGGTATCGGTCTCGGCGCAGATCGCGATCTCGCGCTCGGTGATGTCGACGCAATGGGAAAGATAGGCGTCCGGGCCGAGGAGTTCCCACTGATGCGCTGCTTCGATGCTTCCCTGGCGATGCCCATCCTGGGTGAACGAGACCCCCAGCCGCCGAGCCAGATCGCGGATGGCGCGGGCCTGATCACGAACCATCTCGACCGCCACGCCTTCCGGCAACTCCCGGCTCGGATGATGCACCGGACAGGTCAGAGAAATCATCACCCGACCCTGAGCGGCCCCTTGCCAGGCGGCGACAATGGCCTCGCATACCTCCAACTGACGTTCAAAACTCACCTCGAACAACTCGGCTAGGCCCTCGCGAATATGCGCATACATCCAGGGAAAAGGTGGTCGATTCGCCCCGACGGCAACGATCGATCGCGCACCGATCCGTTGCACCGCCGCGCAATGCGCCGCCGCGTAGTCCGGCGCGTCGGTACGCGTCACGCTATCGCCGCCGCCAAGATATGAGACCCCCGTGGTGACCCCGGCCTTGATCCGCTCCAGCGCCGAGAGCAAGGCTTCAGCCTCCCAGAACGCCGGGGTCGATCCCGTTGTGTAGATCTGCCGGCAGGCATCGAACCATAGATCGCCGCGCCCGCCCCCCAGGGTCTTGACCAAACCATGCCCGGCATGGCCGTGGCAGTCGATCAGTCCTGGCAAAACCAACATCCCGGTCGCGTCCAAAACCGTGACGCCATCGGTTTCCTGGTCAAGCGCGCGCGCCGGGCCGACCGCGACGATTCGATTGCCGCGGACGCGCACCGCCCCGTCCTTGATCACCTGACGGGTGGGGTCCATGGTCGCGACGGTGCCGCCGCGAATCAGAAGCTCGCCCATATTTCACCTTTCGCCGATACGACCCACGCCGGCTCTAAAACCCGGATTCCCTGCCGCGTATCAATTGCGACACCAGTTCGTTGACCGGTGCCGTCATCCCAACCTTTGCCGCCTCGAGCGGGATTGCACCGTTGATCGCATCGATCTCCGAGGCCCGCGAGGCCATATGGTCTTGCAGCATCGAGGGTCGGGCGCCCGGCATTTTCGCGCCGAAATCACGCACATAGGTATCGACATCCTCAAAGCCCAGCGTGATGCCCTGGGCGCGGGCGACCGCATCGGCCTCCCGGGCGCAGGCGAGCGAGATCGCCCAAGCAGAGGGATTGGCCTGAATCTGACCAGTCGACAGCCCCATCAACGCGCCGGGACCGCTATAGGCCACATTGCAGATCAGCTTCTCCCAGATCATCTGGTGGATATCGCCATAGCCCTTGGCGGTGAAGCCAGCGCCGCTCCAGGCCGCGACCACCTGTTCCAGGCGATCGGAAACGCCGCCGTTCATTTCACCGATACGGACAAGCTGCATGCCGTTGTGATGCGCGTGGCCCGGCCCCTTCATCGAGGCGCCAAAACCGCCAACCACGCCGATCATCACCTGACTGGTGTCGATCGACTGGGCGATCCGCTCCGCCGCGCCGAGACCGTTTTGTATGGTCAGGATGACGCTGTCTGGCCCGGCAATGGTTTTGGCGGCCAGGGCGGCGTCGGCGACGCCGCTGGCCTTGGTGGCGACGATGATCAATTCGCACTCGCCGGCATCGGCCGCATTGGTGCTGGCGTTGACCCGCACGGTACGGTCGCCGCTGGCCCCCTCGACCCGCAGGCCCTTGGCATTGATCGCCTCGACATGCTCGCCCCAGGTATCGATGGCCCAAACCTCGTTACCCGCATCGCCCAGCAACGCCGCATAGACCGAGCCCATGGCCCCACACCCAATGATCGCGATCTTCATGATATTCCGCCCCCAAGCCGGTCGTTCGCTGCCTCGGTCTTATAGCAGCCCACCGCGACGGGAAAGGACCTAACCCCATGCCACCGCCAAATCACCACATGGGAGACCAAGACGGCGGCGGATACGACACTGGCCGCAAACCCGCCGCCACGATACAAAATGACGGTACGCTTTAAAGGACCTCCACGATGACACGCGAAATCGCGCTTACCTGGCAAATTGGGACGAATTTCGGCTGGGGACTATTCGGCCTGCAAATCGCGCTTCAATTGATGGCCTCCAAACACGTTAACACGACCTTGCTTTCCCGCATGGTTCGCCATGACGGCGATCCGATCGAACGAGAGTTGCTGGAGGAAATATGGCGCCATAATCGCGGACATCTACAGAAAATGTGGGCCACGCGCACGCCCGGCTCACGGGTCAACCTGCATGTCCCAGTCGTCACGGCGCTGGGCAATAACGCCCACAGACAATTCGTCAATCCGTCCTTCGATTATCACGGCACGGAAAATCATGGCCTGGTGTTTCTGGAGAACCCCTCGATTACCGATAAAGCGCTGGAGACGTTCAACTGTTTTGACACATTGACCGCCGGCTCAAGCTGGGCTCGGGACGTGCTTCAAGCCCGCGGCGTGGCGCGGACCGGTTGTTGTATTCAAGGGGTCGACCTCGGCCTGTTTCACCCTGCACCGCGCAGCGGGTATCTTGAAGACCGTTTCGTGATCTTCTCCGGCGGCAAGCTCGAGTTTCGCAAAGGCCAGGATATCGTCCTCAAGGCGGTGAGCCGGTTTCGCGAACGCCATCCGGAAACTTTGCTGATCGGTCTTTGGGGAAATCTCTGGCTCGGCGGCTCCTTCGTCGAGTTAATGCGCCACTCGCCGCATTATCCGAATTTTCTCAATCATGTGGGAGAGACCCAGATCGACTGGGCCGGGTTAATCGACGCCGCCGGGCTGACCGACGACGATGCAAAAGTGTACGACACGGTGGAAAATCGGGCGCTGCCCATTTTGATGCGTCAGGCCGATGTGGCGTTGTTTCCCAATCGCTGCGAGGGCGGGACCAACATGATGGCGATGCAAGCCATGGCATGCGGTGTTCCATCGATTCTCTCGGCTAATACCGGCCATCTGGACATCATCGAGGACGGCGCCTGCCTGCCGCTCACCCGCCAGCAGCCCATTTCGCTGGGCGACGCAAAGATCTCCACCGAAGGCTGGGGAGAAAGCGACATCGATGAAATCGTCGACGCGCTGGAAACCGTCTATCAAGACCGCAAGACGGCGCGCCAGATCGGCGCGGCCGGCGCTGAGTTGATGGCCCGATACAGCTGGGAGGCGCAAATCGCCGAACTGGCGCCGCTGATCGGGCTGTGAGCGTCGCGACCTTATCATATTCAATGCTTACCGGCGCTCAAGCCTTGCCGATGCTTAATCCTTGCGGGCACACTGGCCAACAATCTGCCCAGGGATAGGCGCCAAGCCCAAAACCACGCGAGGAACTCATGGATCCCAAGAAAACCATCGCCGAGCTGATCGAGCATCGCTACGGCGTATCAAGTGGCGCCGGCAGCGACATGCCGGCCGAAGGTGAGCTGGCCAGCATCCTCTCGCACCGCACGCATCGACGCTTCACTGACCAACCGGTTCCGGATGAATTGCTTGAGGTTCTGCTGGCGGCGGCGTTCTCGGCGCCGGCCAAATCCGATCTGCAACAGGGCTCGGTGGTCGTCGTTCGCGATGCAGCCAAACGCCAAGCGATCGCCAAGCTAATGCCGGCAATGGAGTGGATCGGCACTTGCCCGGTTTTCATGATTTTCCTCGGCGACAGCCGGCGAATCCGGCGGATCTGCGAGATGCGCGGCAAGCCCTTCGCCAATGACCATCTCGACGCCTTCCTGAATGCCGCCGTCGATAGCGGATTGGTGATGATGAACTTCATCCGCGCCGCCGAGGCGGTCGGTCTCGGCTGTTGTCCGATCAGCGTTGTCCGCAACCATATTGACGCCATCGCCGAGATCGTCGAACTGCCGGACCATGTCTTCCCGGTCGCCGGCATGACCCTCGGCTACCCGGTGGCCGAGGGCTATGTCAGCCTCCGCCTGCACCCGGCGGTGAATGTGCATGTCGACCGCTATGACGATTCGAACCTGGCGTCCGAGATCGACGCCTATGACCGGCGCCGCGACGCCCGCTTCTCAATCCCGGCGGAAAAGCAGCGCAATAGCGATATCCACGGCGTCGCCAATTTCTACGGCTGGTCGGAGGACAAAGCGCGGCAGGTTTCCACCACCGAACGCGATCAACTGGCTGCTTATCTGACGCGCAAGGGCTTCAATTTGGGATGATCGCCCGGCCTCTTCGATGGTGCCCGCCTCCTCAATACTGACAGAGCAGCGCCAGGCTCAATCG
>JAQBUJ010000209.1 GCA_027623845.1 Pseudomonadota bacterium | reverse complement strand
TCGGAACTTGGGTCCACTTTCTCGTGATAGCCCTTGAGGGTGATGTCATCGATGCGACCGCCCTTCAGAGTGATCGAGCCATGCAGCGCCGGGGTATCGATGGTGATCCGCGGGGTGGCCTTCAACACCTCGGCCCGCTGGGCCGCGGTAACCGCCGCTGCCGCAGCCGCGACGGCTGGCGCGCGTTCGCCGCCAGGGGCTGCCGGCGCCTCGGCATTGCCGGATGGTGCGCTTGAGGTGGAACTGCCGGGCGTTGCGAGGTTTGGCAACGGTTGGCTGGCGGCGAGTTCGGCTTCGCGCTCGCGTTCCTTCTCGGCCTTGGGAAATTCGTACAGGAACTGAAAGCCAAGCAGGATCACCAAGGACAATGCGATGGCGATGATCATGTTCTTTTGGTCGCTCATGTCTCGGATCGCCTGATGTCTGGTGAATTTTCTGTGTCGGCCGCCGGGACAAGATCGAGCCCCGAACCGCCCCAAGGGTGACAGCGACCGATGCGCTTCAGCGCCATCAAGCCGCCTCGGAATGGACCGTGCGTGTCAACGGCTTCCAATGCATAGGCCGAACAGGTCGGATGGAAACGGCAGGCATGTCCAACGAAAGCCGATAGGGTGAGCCTATATGCCCAAATCGGCGCTTTCACGATCCAGGTCATTGCCCAGGTCATTGCCCAAGTCATTGCCCATTTAATCGTTGCTGGCATGGATGTCCGGGCCGAGGCAGGCGGAAGCGCGTGCAAAGGGATCATCGCGCCGCGCCCAAGAAAGTGTTCTCGATCCCGTCGCCCTGTCGCCGCTTGTCGCGTGACCGGTGTTCCCGGGGACGGTTCACTTGGTCGAGCGCCTGGCGCAGATCATCAAGCAGATCATCGTAAGAGCGGGCCACGGTGGCCGCACGGGCGATCAATACATAGTCCATTGCTTCGCCCGCACGTTCGCTGAGCACGTCCTGAACCACTGCTTTCAAACGCCTGCGCGCCCGGTTGCGGGCCACGGCGTTACCGACTTTCTTGCTTGCGGTATAGCCGATTCGCGGGCGCGGCCCGAGCGCCGGCAAGTCAAGAGAAGAGGCTTGCAGGACCAGTCCGGGCGTCACTGCCTTGCGCCGCCCTCGGGCGACCCGCAGATAGTCCGGGCGTCTGGTTAAGCGCCCTAAGAGCGCCGTTGCGATGCTTCGCATGGGTATTCCGTCGTGCGACGGCTAAACGCCGCGTGATTAGGCGCTTAGCTTGGCACGACCCTTGGCGCGTCGCGCCCTGAGGACCCGGCGACCTCCGACTGTTGCCATTCGGGAGCGGAAGCCGTGCCGGCGCTTACGCACCAAGACGCTAGGTTGATAGGTCCGTTTCACGGTAGGTACTCCGTCGACAGAGTTCTTTTTCGCCGTAGCGAGTGCGGAGGGGTGTATATCGATTCGGTCGGGGCAAGTCAACGTCGCGTGGCGCCTTCTTTTGCAGAAGACTCACGTCAAGGTGACTGGCGCGGGTTGCTGGAGTTTGGAACAGTCCCGCATGGCCGAACAAAGGATGCTTGATGGTTGAACGGTTGAGGGTCGATCTCTGCGTCATCGGCGGCGGGGCCGGTGGTTTGTCGGTTGCCGCAGGCGCGTCGCAAATGGGCGCGAGCGTGGTGCTGTTCGAGGCCGGCGAGATGGGGGGCGACTGCCTCAATCACGGCTGCGTGCCCTCAAAGGCGTTGTTGGCCGCCGGCAAGGCGAGGGCGCGCCAACAGGGTGATGCGCGGTTCGGCATTACCTCTGAACCCGAGGTCGTGGATTTCCAGGCGGTGAAGGCGCATGTCCGGGGCGTGATCGATGCGATCGCCCCGATGGATTCCGTTGAGCGCTTTGAAGGCCTGGGCGTGCGAGTGGTCCAGGCGCCGGCCCGGTTCGTCGGCCCCAGGACCGTCGAAGGCGGCGATCTCAGGGTGACGGCGCGACGCATCGTGGTCGCCACCGGCTCGACACCGATGGTGCCGCCGGTTCCCGGCTTGTCCGACGGACCCTATCTCACCAACGAAACCGTCTTTGGCGTGGATTCGCTGCCGGAACACCTGATCGTCATGGGCGGCGGGCCGATCGGGATCGAACTTGCCCAGGCCTTTCACAATCTAGGATCTCGCGTAACCGTCGTCGAGATGGCGCGGATCATGGCCAAGGACGATCCGGAACTGGTCGACATTATACGCCGTCGCTTGCTGGAGCAGGGGCTGGAGGTGCTTGAGGGGGTTGCGGTCCGCCAGGTCGCCTATCCCGAAGGCGGCGGTGTGCGGGTGAGCTTGGGCGTGTCTGGGGCCCTGTCTGGGGGCGTGCCAGAAGGCGTACCAGAACCAGAAGGCGTACCAGAGGGCATGTCAGGAGAGGATGCGCCGCGTGAGATCGTGGGCAGCCATCTATTAGTGGCGGCCGGTCGCCGGGCGACGGTCGAGGGACTGAACCTGGAGGCGGCCGGGATTGAGCCGACCCGCACCGGCATCGCTGTCGATCAGGGGCTTCGCACCAGCAACCGCCGGGTTTATGCGATCGGCGATGTCGCCGGCCCCTATCAGTTCACTCATATGGCCGGGTACCATGCTGGTCTGGTCATTCGCAGCGCCTTGTTCCGGTTGCCGGCCAGGGTTGATTACCGCGCCGTTCCGTGGGTTACCTATAGTGATCCGGAACTGGCCTCGGTAGGCCTTAGCGAAGCCGAGGCGCGCGAGACCCATGGCGAAATCCAGGTGTTGCGCTGGCCCTTCGCCGAGAACGACCGGGCGCAGGCGGAGCGCGATACCCGGGGCATGGTGAAAGTCATCATCACGCCAAAGGGCCGCATCTTGGGCGCGACGATCGTCGGGGCTCATGCTGGCGAGGTGATTCAGATCTGGTGTCTGGCGATCCAGCAGAAACTGAAGATCGGCGCCATGGCCGGCGTTGTGCTTCCCTATCCGACCTTGGGCGAAGCGAACAAGCGGGCCGCCGGTAGTTACTACACGCCGAAACTGTTCAGCGAGCGGATCCGGAAAATCGTCCGGTTCCTCGCCCGCTTCGGGTAGACTGCGATCGCTTGACCCGTGCAAAGGCCGGCCATGACGCCTTTCTTGCGAAGTTTGTCCTTCCGATTGCTGATTTTGACGGCCTTCTTCGTGATGCTGTCGGAAGTATTGATCTATACGCCGTCGATCGCCCGGTTTCGACTGACCTATCTCGAAGAGCGATTGGCCTCGGCGCATCTGGCGGCGCTGGCTCTTCAAGGCGCGCCGGATGGCATGGTGACCGAGGAGTTGGCGGAACAACTGCTGAACCATGCCGGCGCGCATAGCATCGTGGCGCGGCGCACCGGCAGTACGCTGAAATCGATCGCGCGGCCCTCGGACCGCAAAGTAGACGCGGAATTCGACCTGCGTGACCATAAGGCGGCGGAATTGATCTACGACGCGGTCATAGCCTTGGCGCAATCGGAAAACCGAATCATCAAGGTGATCGGACGATCACCGAAGGACGCCAGCGTGTTGTTGGCGATCGAGCTGGATGAGGCGCCAATGCGCTCGGCCATGTATGACTACTCTTGGCGGATCCTGGAGTTGTCGGTGGTGATCTCGCTGATCACGGCGGCATTGGTGTTTCTCTCGCTGCGCTGGCTGATGGTCTTGCCGATGCAGACGATCACCGCCAGTCTGGTGTCGTTTCGGCGCGATCCCGAGGATTATACCAGTGATATCCAAGACACCGGGCGGAGCGACGAGATCGGAATCGCGATGAGCGAGTTGGCGTCGATGAAGGCGCGACTGCGCACGGCATTGCGCCAGCGCACCCGCCTGGCCACGCTGGGGACGGCGGTTAACAAGATCAACCATGATCTGCGCAACATGCTGGCCACCGCGACCTTGATCTCGGATCGGTTGGCTGAAAGCGAGGATGAAAATGTTCGCCGTATTACGCCGCCGCTGATCCGGGCCATCGACCGGGCGGCCCGGCTGTGCTCGCAAACCATCAGTTTCACCCAGGATACTCAGGCCCTCGAAATTCGAGACATATCATTGGTCGAGCTGTTGAACGACGTCGAGATGGAGATCCAGGCTGGCCAACTCGAGCCTTTCTCGATCGACTGCCAGGGGTTGGCGATGACGATCGTGCGCGGGGATCGAGATCAGCTGTTTCGAGTCTTCGCTAACCTAGCGAATAATGCCGCCGCTGCCGGGGCGACCACCCTGACCGTCCGCCGCGAGCCGGGAAATGGCCGCTTTAGGTTGTCCGTCGGCGATGATGGGCCGGGGATTCCCGAGGGGCTGCGAGACCAGCTATTTAAGCCGTTCCATGTTTCGACCAAGAAAGACGGCGCCGGTCTGGGCCTGACCATCGCTCGGGATATCGCACAGGCCCATGGCGGCAGCTTAAGCCTCGCCGAATCTGGCGATCGCGGCGCTGAATTCCACCTCGATCTACCCGGCTCGCCGCAAGACCGGTGACTGGCCTGATCGCTTGTCGCCCGGCCTCTGGTTTTCGGGAACTTTGGCGTATTGAGTTGGCGTCTGCGCGCCGCGAACCCTATCGCCTGTTTCCGATGATGGGGTCAACCGGTCGAGGTTCCAAGTCCCAGGGAAAATGGATCCAGGTGTCCTGGCTGACCTCGGTAACGAAGGTGTCGACCAAGGGGCGCCCGGCCGGTTTGGCGTAAACCGTGGCGAAATGGGCTTTGGGAAGCAGGGCGCGCACTGTCTTGGCGGTCTCTCCGGTGTCGACCAGATCGTCGACGATCAGCCAGCCCGCGCCATCCGTGGTCATCGACGGCGGCTTGATGATCCGCACCTCGCCGCGTTCACGCTCTTCGATCTTGTCGACGGCATTGTCCTGATAGCTGATGGCGCTGATCGTGTCGACGACCCGAATTTCCAGTTCGCGGGCGACGATCGCGGCGGGCACTAGGCCACCGCGGGTGACGGCGATCACCCCGTCGAAGGTCGGCATCTCGGACAGCCGCCAGGCCAGCGCTTTGGCGGTGCGGTGCAATTCCTCCCAGCTCACTGGAAAGGCCTTGGAATAGCTCACATCCGCAATGTCATTCACGCCGGGGCTCCGGTTCAGGTGTTGGGAGGATCACTTAATCTGGAACGATGGCCGATGGCAATCCCGCCACAGCCGCAGGGACGCCATTCGAATAGCCTGCATCAGCCCGGTCAGGCGGACTGGTCAGCCAGGGGGATTATGGAAACGCCGCCGATCCGCCAAATCCCGTTGGCCTGCTTTTCCATGAAATAAACCACCATGGCCGCCTTACCGTCGGGGCCAACCATGAAGACCTTTTGCGCCAATCGTCCCCCGATCTCTTCCAGGCCCTTGAACGTCGTGGTGCGCGGGCGATGGACGATGGCATAGCCTCCCAGCACCATGCGCCGGAACCTGTCGGGGGAGCCGAATTGCTCCTGGAGAAAAGGCGCCGCATAGCTAAAGGCTTCGGTCCAGTTGTCCCGCTGAAACGCATCAAGTTGTTTTTGAATGACGCTGCGGATGCGCGCTGCTTCCTCAGTGTCGAGCGAGCTGGCCGCCAATGTCGGAGCCGGCAAACCGATCAGAAAAAATAGGAAGAAACCGCTGAAAAGACGAAGAACATGTCGCCGCATCGCGATGCCCCCAATCCGCTCACCTCAGGTATGCCCGGTGCGTCTCGCTGCACGGAAGCCACCGGTGATGATCCGAGCTGGATCGGTGCAGCCGTCAAAGATCAGCGAACGTAGAGGCGAACCTCGTTACCGCCGCTTGTCTCGGTCGTCGCCGATAAGGCAACCCGGCTTGGCGGCAGTCCCATGTCGACCAGCGCGCGCAGCACCGACTGGGCGTTGCGCCGGGCACTATTGGCGTTCAGCGTCGATTGGGCCGTCCCGCCACGCAATTGACTGACCGAGACCAAGTCAAAGGCCGCGTCCGGTTGACGTTGCAAAGCGCGGTTCACGGCGCTGTACAGCGCTTGCTGGTAATTCACGTCCGGTCGATCGAAGCGGATCACCACTAGCGGCCGACGAGACCCCGAGCGGACACTGCCACGCGGCGCGGCGGCAGTCGGTGCCGCATTGGCCCGCGTATAGGCGGTGGTCGCCAAGCTGGGACCGAAGAACTCACCATTCTTGATCGCCAGAGCCAACGTGTTCAGATCATTACGCTCGGTCGAGACATAGTTGGATTGGCGGCGGATATCGTCGCTCAACTCGGTGAGCAGCCGGTCAATCAAAACGACCGTCCGGTTTACGTCGTCCTCAAGCACCTCAAGCTGGCGATGATCCTCGTCAATCGCCACTGACAGCCCAAAGGCGGCGCGGGTGGCTTCCAGCAGA
>JAQBUJ010000208.1 GCA_027623845.1 Pseudomonadota bacterium | reverse complement strand
CCGTCACCGATAATTTTCGCGTCATCTCACACCAGGGATTTCGGGTTCTGGAGTGACCCTGGTATAGAACATGCTGTAAATAATGAGAGTTAATAAAAAAATCTTCGCCCTTTGGTGTTGACCAGACAGTGAAAATATTTTTGTGCATCGCAACATTTACCCCTTGATCTTTCCAGGGCACGCCCTATTTTAACATCATGCTGCACCGCAACATTTCATTGATGACACGCTGAAAATTCGCCCCGACGCTGCCGCAACTAGCCAGCGGGCTTGGGGATCCAGAGCAAAAGGAGCGGACTATGCCTGCTAAGAAAACCACTCAGAACAACCAAACCGTGAATGTCGACGCTGCGTTGGCGATGGGTCAGGAAACCGTTGAAAAAGTCATGCAAGCCGGCCAGGACGCCCTGGATATGATCGACGCCACGAAAACTGTCGACGTCGCCCGGCAACAGGTTGCAACGGCCAGCAAGACGCTGTTCGGCGGCAACGAACAGCTCGCCGCCTTCAACATGGCCGTCTTCGATAGCTACGCGACGGCCTTCGGGTCGATGACCAAGGGCGCCGAAGTCTTTGGCAAGGAATTCGCCGATTACACCCGCAAATCGTTCGAAACCTCGGTTGCGAACAACCAAAGCCTGATGGCCTGTAAAAGCGCCAACGAAGCATTGGATCTGCAAAGCGGCTTTACTCGGACCAGCTTCGATTCCGCCGTCAGCCAGGGCGCAAAACTGACAGAGATGACCTTGAAGACCGCGAATGAAAGCCTCGCACCGCTTCAGGATCAGGCGAAGCAGGCGTTTTCGACGGCGTTCTCGACCCCGTCCACCTGAGCACCCGTCACCGCGATTGAAGGCCCGGCCGATAATTCGGCCGGGCCTTTTTGCATTTGCGCGCTCCAATCCGGTCTGGCACCCTTCGGGCAAGGCTCTTTGTGCGTCATCTGTTGCTTGGGTCTTTAATTTCCGCCAGGAAATCTCATATGATCACCATCGAAAGATTGGGAAAAGGATTGGGTTTGATCTCGTATAGGACGATCATGAGTGATGATGATCACAACGGTGGCGGCAACCGGGGCAATACCGGCGTTGTCATCAAACCCAAGCTCAAGACCAAAAAGCCGGCGATGTACAAGGTCATCATGTTGAATGACGACTACACGCCGATGGAATTCGTGATCCATGTCCTTGAACGATTTTTCTCGAAGAATCGTGAAGAAGCGACGAAGATCATGCTGCATGTCCACCAGCGCGGGGTGGGCGTGTGCGGAACCTTTACCTACGAGGTGGCCGAGACCAAGGTCACCCAGGTGATGGATTTCGCCCGCCAACACCAACACCCGCTGCAATGTACCGTCGAAAAGGCATAGGCCGATGCTGTCAAAAAACCTTGAGGAAGGCCTGCACCGAGCGTTGGATCATGCCAACGAACGGCGGCACGAATATGCGACGCTGGAACATCTGCTGTTTTCCATGACGGAAGACCAGGACGCGATCGCCGTGTTGCGCGCCTGCGGCGTCGAGGTCGAACGCCTGCGCGACGAACTGCGCGCCTATATTGATACCGAGCTGGCTAATTTGGTGAGCGAACATCACGAAGAGGCCAAACCGACGGCCGGCTTCCAACGGGTGGTGCAACGCGCCGTCATCCATGTGCAATCCTCGGGACGGGCCGAGGTGACCGGGGCCAATGTCCTGGTAGCCTTGTTCTCGGAACGCGAGAGCCACGCGGTCTATTTCCTGCAGGAGCAGGAAATGTCGCGCTTTGATGCGGTCAATTACATTTCCCATGGCATCGCCAAGGTACACGGTCAGTCGGAAGAACGCCGCGTCGACGGCACTGATGAAGAGGCAAAGGCTGAGACCGTCAACAAGAGCGGGCATGAGGCTCTTGACGCCTATTGCGTTGATCTCAACAAAAAAGCCGCCGCCGGCAAGATCGACCCCTTGATCGGCCGCGAATTCGAGGTTGATCGGACCATCCAGATCCTCTGCCGGCGCACCAAGAACAATCCGCTGTATGTCGGTGACCCCGGCGTCGGCAAGACCGCAATCGCCGAAGGCCTGGGCAAACGGATCGTCGACGGCCAGGTGCCGGAAGTCCTGTTGAAGTCGGTCATCTATTCCTTGGATATGGGCGCCCTGTTGGCCGGCACCCGGTATCGCGGCGACTTCGAGGAACGCCTGAAGGCGGTGGTTAGCGAATTGGAGCAGCTGCCCGACGCGATTCTGTTCATCGATGAAATTCACACCGTGATCGGCGCCGGCGCCACTTCGGGCGGCGCCATGGACGCCTCGAACCTGCTAAAGCCGGCGCTGCAAGCCGGCTCGTTAAAATGCATTGGCTCGACGACCTACAAGGAATATCGCAGCTATTTCGAGAAAGACCGGGCTCTGGTGCGACGTTTCCAGAAAATCGATGTGAACGAGCCGTCGATCGAGGACACCATCAAAATTCTAAAGGGCTTGAAGCCCTACTACGAAGAACACCACAAGGTGCGCTACACTGGCGAGGCGTTGAAATGCGCGGTCGATCTTTCGGCCAAATATATCGGCGACCGCAAGCTTCCCGACAAGGCCATCGACGTGATCGATGAGGCTGGCGCCGCGCAGATGCTGCTGCCGCCGTCGCGCCGGAAGAAGACGATCACCGTCAAGGATGTCGAGGAAATCGTCGCCAAGATCGCGCGTATCCCGCCGAAAAGCGTTTCCACCGACGACAAGACGGTGCTGTTAAATCTCGACCGCGATCTAAAACGCGTGGTCTTTGGTCAGGACAAAGCGATCGAGTCCCTCGCCAGTGCGATCAAACTGTCGCGGGCTGGCCTCAGAGAACCAGAAAAGCCGATTGGCAGCTATCTATTCTCCGGACCCACCGGCGTTGGTAAGACCGAAGTGGCGCGCCAGTTAGCGGCGGTTCTGGGGGTCGAACTGATCCGTTTCGATATGTCGGAATACATGGAGCGGCACAGTATCTCGAGGTTGATTGGCGCCCCTCCAGGCTATGTCGGTTTCGATCAGGGTGGCTTGCTGACCGACTCCATCGATCAGCATCCACATTGCGTATTGCTGCTGGACGAGATCGAAAAAGCCCACCCCGACCTGTTTAACGTGCTGTTGCAGATCATGGATCACGGCAAACTGACCGACCACAATGGCAAAAGTGTCGACTTCCGCAACGTGATCTTGATCATGACCACCAATGCCGGCGCGTCGGATCTGGCCAAGGAAGCGATCGGGTTCGGGCGCAGCGAGCGGGTTGGTGATGACACCGCGGCGATCAACCGCATGTTCACGCCGGAATTTCGCAATCGGCTGGACGCGACCATTGGCTTTGCCGGCTTGTCGCCTGCGATCATCGCCCGCGTGGTCGAAAAATTCATCATGCAGTTGGAAGTGCAGCTTGAGGACCGCAACGTCGCCATCGAGATGAGCGAAAAAGCGCGCAGCTGGATCGGCGAAAAGGGTTATGACAAGCACTATGGTGCGCGACCGCTCGCCCGCATGATCCAAGAACACATCAAGAAGCCGCTGGCCGAGGAATTGCTGTTCGGCGCCCTGGTCAAGGGGGGATTGGTCAAGATCGGGCTGAAGGCAGGCAAGCTCACCTTTACCTACGAGGCCGAGGAAACGGGCAAGCCAAACCGCAAGCCAGGAAAGCCCAAAGGCAAGTCGGGCGGCGGCGGGTCGAAAGTCCCCGAATTGGTGGAATAACGCAAATTCGGGGAGTAAATCGGCCTATTGAAACCGACCGCCTGCGGTCTTCGGCCAATGAAAAAGCCCGTTCCAGAACGAACGAGCTTTTTCAGTTCGGAAACTTTCCGGTCAGGCAGCCTTACGAATACCGCTCCGTCCCGCCAAGGCGGCGCTCAGTGCGTCAAAGTCTACTCTCCAGGCGTCGCCGGTCTTAACCGCGACACCCGTCTCATTCGCCGCGACCTGCATCATCTCTTCCATCTCGATACCGGCCATCTCGGCGGCCTCGAGCGCTGTTAGGCAATATGCTTCCTGCATCTCGAACATTCCCCTAATCGATAGGTCGTTGAGTCTCAGGGCCAGCCAACATTCGGTGTGTCCTGGACAGCTTCTCTGCATGTAGGAGGCAGAAGATTCAAATGCAAGGAATTTTGCTGCGCTGCAGCATAGAAAATAAAATTTATGTTACTTAATTGTCACAAAAGAGACTTATTCGGCCTTGCGATAGGGCGACCCTTCCTCCAGATGCGCCTTTTCCAGAGCCATGTGGCGGCTCTCTCGAACCAAAAATTCCTTAACCGCGCCCTCAAAGCTCGGGTCCGGGATATAGTGGTTGGAGTAGGTGAAGACCGGCAAATAACCGCGTTGAATTTTGTGCTGTCCCTGAGCGCCGGCCTCAACCCGCGCCAGGCCGCGCTCGATAGCGAATTCGATCGCACGATAGTAGCAGGCTTCGAAATGCAAAAATTTGAAGTCGGCGACACAGCCCCAGTTCCGACCATAAAGCGTGTCATTGCCGATCAGGTTCAAAGCCCCTCCCACCAGATGGCCTTCATATTCCGCCATCACCAGCAAAACCCGATCCGCCAACCGCTCACCCAGCAGGGCGAAGAACTCTCGATTCAAATAGGCTGAGCCCCATTTACGATCCGAGGTATCGGTATAAAATTTGTAGAAGGCGTCCCAGTGCCGCGCTTCGATCGCCTCGCCGGTCAGCATTAGGATTTCGACGCCATGCTCGGCCGCCTCTCGCCGCTCCTTACGAATCGCCTTGCGCTTGCGTGAACTCAAGCTTCCCAGGAAATCATCGAAAGTTTCGTAGCTTCGGTTTTCCCAGTGATATTGCAGTGCAGTGCGCTGTAGAAAGCCCATCTCGCCTAGTAATTCCCATTCCGCTTCTGGGGGGAAATTGATGTGCAGGGACGACACGGCGTGCTGATCGGCCACGCCAATCAGACCGCCGGCGAGAATTTCCGATGTTCTGACCGGATCGGCATCCGGCCTGATCAGCAGCTTTCGGCAGGTCACCGGGGTGAAGGGCACCGCGGACAGTAATTTCGGGTAATATTTGCCGCCGGCCCGCTCATAGGCGTCGGCCCAACCCCAATCGAAAACATACTCGCCGTGGGAATGGCCTTTTAGATAAAGCGGCGCCGCACCGAGCAGACGTCCAGCCTCGTCCTCGTACAGCAAGTGCTGCGGCAGCCAGCCGGTGTTTGGACAGACCGACTCCGATTCCTCAAGCGCCGAGAGAAAGGCATGCGACAAAAAAGGATTGTCCGGGCCGGCGCAGGCATCCCATTGCTCCGCCGGCACCTCGCCGATCGCCTTGACGAGGCGGACCGATGCTTCCGCCTGTTCGCTACCGTCCGGCATGATCGGCGCTCCAACTCCTCACGTTCGCCAGGCTATTTAAGCTCAAAAATGCCATCAACCTCGACGGCGACGCCGCGCGGCAGGGAATTGCTGCCAACCGCGAACCGGGCATGTGTCCCAGCATCGCCGAAGACATCAACCATCAGATTGGACGCGCCATTCACGACTTCCGGCTGCTGGGTGAAATCATCGACACAATTCACGAAGCCGCCCAGCTTAACCACTCGGGCGATCCTATCGAGATCACCGCCGCATGCCGCCTTGGCTTGCGCAATCAGATTGAGCGCGCAAATCCGGGCGATATCGACGGCCTGTTCGGTGGTCAAGTCTCGTCCGACCTTCCCGATCCCCTTCAACTCGCCATTCCAGAATGGGACCTGGCCGGCGACCATGATCAGCTTTCCTGACACCACATAGGGAACATAGTTCGCCGCTGGTGCCGCCGCCGCTGGCAACTCCACCCCTAATTCGGCGAGACGCGCTTCAATCACTCCGGCCATCCTCTGGATCTCCAATGCTGGACCTAATTCACCCCAGCTTACCCAGTCCGGCAGGGTGCCGCTAGAGCCGAATCATTTCAGGCCAAGACACTACAGTGGCTCGGCTTCTTATCAATAGGATAGAGGGCGATTCACGGTAGAGTCTCCATCGCTCCGCGATTCCGACTAAACCGATCGCGCTGTGTGGCGACGAGATTCACCAGACCATTGATAGCCAAGCATGGATTGGTGTCGAAAAATGGGGTGCGCCGGATTTTGGCGCACCCCAAGTTCGGACGACAGAGGTTTCGTCCTCAGGAGCTTCACAGGGATTCGGAGCGGGGATGGGAGGGAGCCGCTCCCGGCGGCAATACACAAGCGCGCCGCCGATGTCTCCGGGCATCGGTCATGGTGGCTTATCCCTTTTATGCCGGTGACGCGATATGTTGATGGCTGACGAAAATTGGAAAGCGATTGG
>JAQBUJ010000207.1 GCA_027623845.1 Pseudomonadota bacterium | reverse complement strand
CGCCGACGCCTTGCACATTGGCGCCGGACATGCCACATCGGGGCGATGATTAAACCCTTTCTCACCGTTCTAGGCGCTGCACGCGCCGCCCTTCTGGCTTGCTTTTTGGCCGCCCTGCCCGGCGATTTGTCGGCGGCGGCGCTGAATGCCGGTGACCAGGCTGATGTCCGCCGTATAGAGAGCTACCTGAATGGCATAACGACGTTGAAGTCGCGCTTCATTCAGCGGTCCAGCACCGGTCATCTGGCGAGCGGCGTGCTCTATCTGTCGCGCCCCGGTCGGATGCGGTTTGAATACGATCCTCCAGCGCAGATTCTCTTGGTCGCTGATGGTTTGTTCCTGGTCTATGTCGACAAGGAGTTGCAACAAATCAGCAATGTTCCAATTTCCGCCACACCGCTAAGCGTGCTTGTGGATGCGAACGTCAAACTGGCCAATAGCCATGATGTCGAGAAGGTTGAACGCGGCGCTGGAACGCTTTCGGTGACCCTGGGAATGAAGGACGACCCCGAAGCCGGCGCCGTCCGTCTGTTGTTTGCCGATGGCCCTATCGCCTTGAAGCAATGGTATATTCGCGACGCTCAAGGGGTGGAGGTGCAGGTGTCTTTGCTCGATTCTGAGCGCGGCATGACGTTCGATTCAGCCTTGTTTCAGGTTGACCCGACGATGTTCGAAAATGGCGGTAATCAACCGTAATCGGACCAGGCTTTAAAGCTAGTTTCGATATCGAAATGGCCTAATAAGCAAGGCGAGAAAGCTGACATCGGCCTCGGCCTCGACGCCCATCACCAGATCCGGCGTTCGTTGGGTCGGGCTGCGAGAGCCGAACAGCGGATCCCAGAAACTGAAGATCGTGCCGTAGTTTGAATCGGTATCGGCGCGGATCGCGTGATGATGCACCCAATGGATCGATGGGGTGATCAGCAGCGTCGAAACCGCGCGTTCGCGGCCCGGCTCAAGGCTCAGGTTGGAATGCTGGAACGCAGCGGCGAGCAGCACCAGACCCTCGAAGGCCAGGATCGAGGCCAGCGGTATATCCAGCGCCAGAATGATCAGCGCCCGAAATCCAGCCGAAAGCAAAACCTCTCCGAAATGAAACCGCACGGAAGAGGTCACATCGAGAAATTCATCAAGATGATGTACCTCGTGAAAGCGCCAAAGCACCGGCACCACATGATTGGCCCGATGCCACCAATAGATCAGGAAATCGAGGATGATAACGTCGACGGCCAAGGCGAGCCAGCCGGTGAACCACTGGGGGCGCCAATCGATTGCGCTATCGGTCGCCCAATAGGATAACGGCACGACGATGGTCAGGGACAGGCCAACATTGAGGATCCAAAATCCGACATTGCGCAGCACCCGCGGCCATCCGCCGACCCGCTCCACCGCCGGTACCAGGCGCTCCGCGACCAGCAGGATCGCCAGCCATACGCCGACGACCAAGCCCTTGTAATGTAGAAGTGTCTGGGTGATGTCATCCATCGCCAAGATATGGCAGACTTTGCCGGACTATCCAACTCATAGGGCCGTGAACCGCCCCTTTGAGTCGCCCTTAGAGGAGCTGATGAGAATGTCCCCCGAACAGCCTCCCGAACCGTCCATAGAACATCAGGTAAGGCCTCTTGTCGGCGTATCGGCCAGCCGTGTTACCGAAAACGCTCACCCGTTTCATCGATGCAGCGAGAAATATCTGCAATCGGTCATTGATCCCACGGGATGCACGCCGATCATCTTGCCGGCGCTTGGCGACCCCGCCTTGGTCGATACCTATGTCGATCGGATGGACGGCATCCTGTTGACCGGCGGAGCGGCGAATGTGGAGCCGCATCACTATGACGGAACGCCAAGCGTCGATGGCACCAAACACGACTCGCACCGGGATGCGACGATGCTGCCGTTGATCCGCCGCTGCGTCGAACGCGGGGTGCCGGTGCTGGGGCTCTGCCTGGGACTGCAAGAGATGAACGTCGCTTTTGGCGGCTCGCTGCACCAACGGGTTTTTGATTTGACCGACAAGTTCGATCATCGGATGCGCCGGGATGTGGACGATCACGATAGACGCTACCGGCCAGCCCATAATATCCGCATCATGCCGGGTGGGTTATTGCAGGGAATTATCGGCCAGGAAGAGGTTCTGGTGAACTCCCTCCACGCGCAGGGCATAAACCGCCCGGGTGACGGCGTGCGCATCGAAGCGGTGGCCCCGGACGGCATCATCGAGGCGGTCAGTGTCGAGAGTGCGCGGGGTTTCGCGCTTGGTGTGCAATGGCACCCGGAGTGGCCGCGACCGATCGAGGCTCATAACCGCAAGATCTTTGAGGCTTTCGGCGATGCCTGCCGGGCCTATGCAGCCCGCCGCCAAACAGTAGAGAGACTGGTGGCGGGGAGATTGGTGGCGGAAAGTCAGGCGGCGGAATAGCAATCCGTCCCTAACGCGGGCCCAAACCCAACTTTCGCCAGCCGACTTTTGCCAGCCAGCTTTCGCCAGCGTCCCGGCATTGAAACGGCGTTTCTAGGCGACCCGGTCGCCCTTCTTGATCGTCGCCGCCCGGTTATCGACCCCCGGTAGCATTTTCGCCGGATCGCGGGTCACCACCAGATCAATCACCGTCGGCGTTCCCTTATGCGCCAATCCCGCCGCGATCGCAGCGGCGACCTGATCCGGATGCTCAACCCGAATGCCATTACAACCCAGAGCGTTGGCCGCATTGGCATAGTTGGTTTCGGCCAGATCGCTCGACTGATACGCGCCCTCGCCATACATCAGGTGCTGCAGCGCCTTCACGTAACCGGAGGCGGCGTTGTTCACCACAATGATGGTAAAGTCCAAGCCCATGCGACGCGCCGTCTCCAGCTCGCCCAGGGTCATGTTGAAGCCGCCATCGCCGGTGATCGCGACCACCGGTCCGGCCTCGGCCAAGGCTGCGCCCATCGCGCCGGGCAGGCCATAGCCGATCGACGCGAACCCTCGATCCGGCAGGAAACCCCGCCCGGCCCGTTTGGTGTCGTACAGCAATCCGCCCCAATGGGCCGCGAACCCGCCATCGGCGACCAAAATCGCATCCTCGGGCAAGCCCAGGTTCAACTCGTGCATGAGCCGCGCCATGTTAATCGGTACTTCCTCGGAAGTGAGCCGGCTATCGACGGAAACCCGCCAATCGGCCATCCGCTTGGCGACATCTTTGGCATAACCGGCCCGCGCCGCTTTCTGCCGACCCGCATCATCGGTCATGGCGGCATGCAGATCACGAATACCCTCGCGGGCGTCGCCCCACAGCGCCACTTCCGGCTGATTGGTTCGGCCAATCTCCTCGGCGACGATCTCCAGATGAATGATCGGCTTGCCGGCGGGCGGCAGGGTGAACCGTTTTGTGGCGATCTCGCCGAGCTTGCAGCCGACCACCAACAGACAGTCACTTTCCTCCATGATGCCGTTGGCGATCCGGTCGTAACGGCCGAACAGCCCGGCATTGAGTGGATTGGAGCAGGCGATCGCGCCCTTGCCGGTCATGGTGTGGGCAACGGGAATTGAAAACGTTTCGGCGAAGGCCTCCAGGGTCTCGTTGGCGCCGCTCAGATGCACGCCGCCGCCGGCCAGGATCATCGGTCGCTTGGCTTTGGTGAGCAACGCAACCGCCGCCTCGATCGCATCAGCTGCCGGCCGGGAACGCAGGCTTGGCGCCGATTGATGGGCTTGCGGAACGTCCAACTCGTCCGGGTCAAACGGGAAGGTGCCGTGGCAGATATCTTCCGGGACGTCGAGCACCACCGGGCCAGGGCGGCCGGAGGTCGCGACCTGGAAGGCTCGGCGCACCAGCTCCGGCAGCCTTTCGATCATCTCGACCCGGATCACTTCCTTCACCGCCGGCGCCAGGATCTCCAACTGCCGGCTTTCCTGGGTCATGTTCTTCCAGGAATGCAGCCGGTGACTGTCGCCAACGATGGCGACCATCGGCGTCCCGGCGTTCAGCGCCTCGATCAGGCCGGTGACCAGGTTGGTGGCGCCCGGTCCAAGCGTCGCATCCACCACGCCGACCCGACCGGTCACCTTGGCATAGGCATCGGCGGCAAAAGTGCCGCAACGCTCGTCATTGATCAGTGAATGCATCAGACCGAGCCGCCGCGCCGCGTCATAAAACGGCAGCAACTGAAACCCGCCCATGCCGAACATCGGCCCAATTCCCTGCGCCCGCAGCAACCGCGCCAGCGCCTCGCCACCGGTCATCTCATTCGTTTCGGCCATGCTCTGGGTCTCCCTCGGGGCGGAATTGTCATGTTGACCCCGAGAGTAGCGCGGTCGAGCCGACGGCATCAACAACGACCAGCGCCGAGTGGTGGTCGGAAAAGGGAATTAATACATCAATGAGAGGCGCGAGCCGCCCAGCAACTCCTACCAGCACAACTCCTGTTGGCGTATCGCCTACTGGCGCATCACCAATAACTTCTTGATCTCGGCGATCGCCTTGGCTGGATTCAGGCTCTTGGGGCAGGTCTTGGTGCAGTTCATGATGGTGTGGCAACGATACAGCCGGAACGGGTCCTCAAGATCATCGAGGCGTTCGCCGGTGTACTCGTCCCGGGAATCGGCGATCCAACGATAGGCCTGCAGCAGCACAGCCGGGCCGAGGTAACGCTCGCTGTTCCACCAATAGCTTGGGCAGGAGGTCGAGCAACTGAAGCACAGCACGCATTCCCACATGCCGTCGAGTTTTTCGCGATCCTCAATGGATTGCAGACGTTCCTGGTCCGGCGGCGGCGGAGATTTGCTCTTCAACCAGGGCTCAATGGAGGTGAGTTGGGCATAGGCGGTGGTCAGGTCCGGAACCAGGTCTTTGATCACGTCCATGTGCGGCAGCGGGTAGATCTTTACCGCGCCCTTGACCTCGTCGATCGGCTTCAGACAGGCCAAGGTGTTGGTTCCGTCGATGTTCATTGAGCAGGAGCCGCAAATCCCCTCACGGCAGGAACGCCGGAAGGTGACCGAGGTGTCGACCTCGTTTTTGATTTTGATCAGGGCGTCCAGAACCATTGGCCCGCACTCGTCGAGATCGATCTCGAAGGTGTCGAGCCGAGGATTCTCGCCTTTGTCCGGATCATAACGGTAAATCTTGAACGCGCGAACCCGCTTGGCGCCCTCGGGAGCCTTGTGGGTGTTGCCGATCTTGACCTTGGAATTGGCCGGCAGGGTGAATTCAGCCATGAGTCCTGTTTCTCTCTTCGGTTCTCGACGTCCTTCGGTTCGTTCGCGCTCTCGCCAGGATTAATAGACGCGAGCCGCCGGCGGGATCGGATCGATCTCGTCCGACAATGTATTCATGTGCACGTCGCGATAGATGACCTTGTACTGGTTGTTGTCGTCCAGCCACATGCAACTGTGCTTCATCCAGTTTTCGTCGTCGCGGTCCGGATGATCTTCATGGGCATGGGCGCCGCGGCTTTCCTTGCGCAGGTTGGCCGAGGTCAATGTCACGATCGCCTGACCCATCAGGTTCTCAAGTTCCAGCGCCTCGACCAGATCCGAGTTCCAAATCAATGAACGGTCACTGACTGAAATATCCGGCAAAGTGCCGGCGATCTGCATAATGCTTTTTACGCCTTCGTCAAGCAGCTGATTGGTGCGGAACACCGCCGCGTGGCGTTGCATCGACAATTGCATCTCCAGCCGCACCTCCGCCACCTTCTTGGAACCGGAGGCATTGCGAAGCCGATCGAGCCGGGCGACGGCATTGTCACCAGCATCCGCCGGCAAAGGCTTATGGGTCTCGCCCGGGGTCATGGTCTGGCCGGCGCGATAGGCGGCGGCGCGGCCAAACACGACGATATCCAATAGCGAGTTGGTGCCAAGCCGGTTGGCGCCATGCACGGAAACGCAGGCCGCCTCGCCAATCGCCATCAGGCCGACACAGACACGGTCCGGGTCCTCCGCCGTGGGAGACAGCACCTCGCCATGATAATTGGTCGGAATGCCGCCCATATTGTAGTGGACGGTCGGCATGATCGGGATCGGCTCGCGGGTGACGTCGACGCCGGCGAAGATCTTTGCGGTCTCGGAAATCCCCGGCAGACGGAGCGCCAGCACTTCGGGGTCCAGATGCTCAAGATGCAGGTTGATGTGATCCTTGTTCGGCCCAACGCCGCGCCCTTCGTTGATCTCAATGGTCATCGAGCGGCTGACCACGTCGCGTGAGGCGAGGTCCTTGGCGGTCGGGGCATAGCGCTCCATGAAGCGCTCCCCCTCGGAATTGGTCACATAGCCACCCTCACCGCGCGCGCCCTCGGTGATCAGGCAGCCGGCGCCGTAGATGCCGGTGGGGTGGAACTGGACGAACTCCATGTCC
>JAQBUJ010000206.1 GCA_027623845.1 Pseudomonadota bacterium | reverse complement strand
TGTCCGAGACCGATTTCCTCGGCCGCGTATTTGATGTCGATTTGGAGTTTGCCGGTCTTGCGCAAGCACACGTCGTAGACCGTCACCAAAATCATTGGGACGAATAGTAGTGACGCCCAACGTCCGAAGAAATCTACGAACCCTTTTATTTTTATCGATAGGGCGACCAAGGCCAACGCTGTCGAACGTCCAAGCAGTCGCCCGCCGGTTGTGTTGCCGGTACCAATGGTTTCTTCTGCAGACATGTTTCTACTCCCCTCTTAACCGTGCACGTAGTGCATCAGCGATAGCGCCACATTCGGGAACGCCAGAACCGTGACGACACCCAGCGCCTGCAGGATCACGAAGGGAATGATTCCCTTATAAATCGACTGAATCTTGACCTCTCTTGGCGCGATTCCCTTCATATAGAATAAGGCAAATCCGAAGGGAGGCGTCAGGAAGGAGGTTTGAAGATTCACCGCCAACAGGATGATGAACCAAAACTTGATATCCGCCTGAGCGATGTGATCCCCAAAGTCCAGCCCGGCGACCAGCGGGGTGAACACCGGCAGAACGATCAGCGTAATCTCAAGCCAATCCAGGAAAAAGCCGAGCAGGAACACAATCCCCATGATCAGGATCAACATGCCCCAAGCATCCAATCCAGCCTTCTCAACGATCAAATGCTCGACCACGTCATCACCGCCGAGCGAGCGATAGACATAGGCGAAACAGGTAGCGCTGATCACGATGAAGAAGATCATCGACACCGTCTTGGCCGCGGTGTGGCAAACGTTGACCAGCACGCCTTTGCCCAAACGCCCATTGACCACGGCAAGAAGTGTAGCGCCGAAAGCACCGACAGCGCCGGCTTCGGACGGCGTCGCCCAACCCAACAGGATTGAGCCCTTAATCAGCGAGATCAGGAACACCGGCGGCAAGAAGCTACGGGCGATAAGCGGCCCCATTTCCTTACGCGGCACATTCAGCAAATTCGGCGGAAGCGGCGGGGCTATGCTTGGCCTGACGGCCGAGATTGTCGCGACGTAGATCAGATAAAACGCCGCCAGCGTCAATCCAGGCACCACGGCCGCCATGAACACGTTACCGACCGAAATCGCCATCAGGTCGGCCATGATGATCAACATGATGCTGGGCGGGATCAGGATACCCAAGGTTCCCGAGGCCGCGATAACGCCAGTGGCCAGCGCATGGCTATACCCCTGACGCATCATCGTCGGCAGAGCCAAAGCAGTCATCATCGTCACCGAGGCGCCAATGATGCCGGTCATCGCCGCGAGGATCGTCCCCATCACGGTAACCGCCAGAGCCAACGAACCGGGCACCCGCTTCAACAAAACCTGCACGCAGTAAAGCAGGTCGTTAGCGATGCCGCTTCGCTCCATCATTACGCCCATGAAAACAAAGGCCGGCACAGCGACGAGAACCAAGTTCTCAGCCGCCTGGCCCCAAATCCGTGGGATGAAATTGAAAAACTCGATCAGCGAGAAGCTTTCCAGGAAAAACCCCAAAAGCCCAAACAACATCGCCAGACCACCGAGGATAAACGCCACCGGATAACCTGAGAACAGCAGCAGCGCCAAGGTGATAAACATGACCATCGAAATATATTCCTGGGCAACCCAGGTAATGGCCACACCGCGCGTTAACTCTTCTTCCACCATCAATGTGCTAGATAAATTGTAGACGGCGTAGCTCGCCAAAACGACAACCAACGCCAGCAACCCGAACATCAGTATGGCGACTTTACCCTCGCCAGAACTACTGCTTTCGCTTGAATCATCCATAGATCGCCCCCAAACCTTCTTCACGTTTGCAGACCCCTGTGCCGCGTCTCCGCGGCTCGAAGAGTCCCATTCCCTGAATATCCCTCAAGACGGATTTTCCCGTCCTCACTAGCGCGCTGGCGTGGCGATTCCCTGCCCTTTTCAGCACGCGCGATAAATTACGATAGTCACTCTAGCGTTACAACGCCAACAATGCATAAGCAACTTATCTATCTAGCGATCTCCAGCCGCAAGCGCCATTTGTCATCTCCGCCTGGATGGAAACGATCAGACACGCGATCGTAAAAACCAAAGCAACATTCACGACTTAGACGCTAGCCATAGGCCGTGTGCATCAACCACAGCGCGACCTGCGGGAATGTCATGACCGTTACCACGCCCATCGCCTGCAGGATCACAAACGGTATGATGCCCTTGTAGATTGACTGGATTTTGATCTCCTTGGGCGCGATTCCCTTCATATAGAAAAGCGCGAAGCCAAACGGCGGCGTCAGAAACGACGTCTGTAGATTCACCGCCAAGAGAATGATGAACCAAAACTTGATATCCGCGTGCGGAAGATGCGCGCCAAAGTCCATCTGGATGATCAGCGGGGTGAATACCGGCAAGACAATCAGGGTGATCTCAAGGAAATCGAGGAAAAACCCCAAAAAGAACACTATCACCATAACTAGGATCAGCATGCCCCAGGGCCCCAGCCCGGCTTTCTCGATAATCAAGGTTTCAATGACGTCGTCACCACCCAGCGAGCGATAGACATAAGCAAAACAGGTGGCGCTGACCACGATGAAGAAGATCATCGAGACTGTCCGGGCGGCGGAATGGCAAACCCCAACCAGAGTGCTCTTGGATAGCCGTCCGTTGGCCGCAGCCAATAGCGTCGCCCCGAAGGCCCCGACCGCGCCGGCTTCCGACGGCGTGGCGAATCCGAACAGAATTGATCCTTTGATTAGTGAAATCAGGAACACCGGCGGCAGGAAACTGCGCGCCACCAAGGGGGCCATTTCACCCTTTGGAATATTCAACAGATGGCTAGGCAAAGGCGGCGCCAGATGCGGCTTCAGCGCCGCCAGGGTGGCCACATAGATAAGATAAAACGTGGCAAGGGTCAGGCCAGGCACCACCGCCGCCATGAAAACATTGCCGAAATCGCCATCAGATCGGCCATGATGATCAGCATGATGCTGGGCGGGATCAAGATCCCGAGGGTTCCCGAAGCGGCGATAACGCCAGTGGCCAATGCGTGGCTGTAGCCCTGACGCATCATCGTCGGTAGGGCCAGCGCGGTCATCATCGTCACCGAGGCGCCGATGATTCCAGTCATCGCTGCCAGGATCGTCCCCATCACCGTGACCGCCAAGGCTAACGAGCCCGGGACCCGGCGCAACAACACCTGAACGCAATACAACAGATCGTTAGCGATCCCGCTGCGTTCCAGCATCACGCCCATGAAGACGAAAGCCGGGACCGCGACGAGAACCAAATTCTCGGCGGCGGTGCCCCAAATGCGCGGTACGAAATTAAAAAACTCAATCAACGCAAAGATATCTAGAAAGTAGCCGATTATCCCGTAAAGCATGGACAATCCGCCGAGGATAAACGCCACCGGATAACCGGAAAACAGCAAGAGCGCCAGGGTCATGAACATGGCAAGCGAGACATATTCCTGCACGACCAGGAACACCGCTTGGCCCCGGCTAATGCCGTCCATGGACATCAGACTTCCACTTTCGACCATCACCGCGGCAAATCCGATCGCCAGGACAATGCCGAAAAAGACCAGCATCAAAATGGCGACTTTGCCTTCCGACGACCGAGAGTTGGCGCTTGATTGATCCATCGTCCAAAACTTTCTAAGAAGCCGCCGGAGGAACCGCAGAACTCTATAGCTCAGCTGAAGTTTCCGCGAAAGAGCCGCAACGTCGTAATCACACGGGCGATTGGGAGCCCCGCTCAGGGCCAAATTCACCGAAACACCACAAAATCCGACACAAGAAAATCGGGGACCCATACGGGCCCCCGATTCTGTCTTTCACACCTGCTAGAACACGTCTTCGCAGGTATCGAGACTTTTACTTCAGATACGTGGACTTGAGGGCCTGTGCCTCGCCCCAGATCGCGTATCCCTTACGGAATGCGTAGAAGCTGTCGGCGAATTCCTTGAAGGTTGCGTCCTTCGCGGATTCCTCGGCAACGACCTCATTCCAAGCCTTCTCGAAGACGGCCAACTGCTCATCAGTCCACCGGTGATTGGTCACGCCGTACTCGGACTTCATCTTCTGCATGGCGCCAAAGTTCAAGGCTTCGGTCTCAGCATACTCGGTGATCATGTTCGCCTTGCAGCCAACGTCAAGCATTGACTTATAGGATTCGTGCAATGCGTCATGCTTTTCTTTGTTGGTCAATAACTCGCCAATAGAGATCTGCTGATGCCAACCCGGATAGTAGTTGTTCTTGGCGATCTGATAGAAACCAAGCGAGATGTCCATGTTGGGCATCGAGAACTCGGTCGCGTCGATCACGCCACGCTCCAGGGCCGGATAGATGTCGGCGCCAGCAAGAAGCTGGGTCGACACACCGATCTTGGTCATGACCTTGGCGCCAAGACCGAAGAAACGCATCTTCAGGCCGCGCAGGCTTTCCAAGGACTCAACAGGCTTCTTGAACCAACCCGAGGTCTCCGGGCCGATGGCGCCGCATGGGATCGATTTCAAACCGTGCTTGGAATAGATCTTGTCGGCAATTTCAAGTCCGCCGCCATGCCACTGCCAGCCGAGGAACTCACCCAGCCCCGGGCCAAACGGCACGGCGGTCATGAAGGCGAGGCCCGGATATTTGCCAGTGTGATAGCCCGCCGTCGTATAGCAGGACTCGACCGAGCCCTTGGACACCGCATCAAAGCACTCGAGCGGCGGGATCAAAGCGCCCGGCTCAAAGAATTTCAGCGTGAATTTGCCGTTCGACATCGTGGTCACGTAGTCGGCGATCCGCTGGCCAGCCGGTCCAAGATGGGCAAGCGTGCTGGCGAAAGCCGCCTGCATTTTCCACTTAACCTTGCCCTGAGCCTGAGCGTCAGACACCGAGCCGAACGCAACCGCGCCAACAACGGCGGCCAATGCTGCGGTCTTCAAAAAAATTTTACTCATTCTTGTTATCCTCCCAGTTCTTCATCATCCCTACCCTGCATCCAGGACAGGCTCGATAGCCTGGCGGAACGCTTGCGCCATCCACCACCGCTACCCGACACCGTTTCTTGGATTAATACCAAGTGAACGAAGGCGGGTTCGCGTAGCTGGTATGCACCCTACTTTACTGGATCATCCGTGACAATCCGTCACCTTTATACCCATTTGAGGGCAAGATAGCGGTTCAAACCCAGTGTCTAGGCTTGGAAAAATCTCCCGGGTTCAGGAGAACTCATCGCGGATTTTGATCGAATGCTCACCGATCGTTGGGACCGACAACACATCGATGACCTCGCCGGCGACATGGGCGGGAGGCGCCATCACCTCGATCCGACCGGCGGGCGTATCCACCGGTATCTTGCGCAGCGCCGGATGCTGACTCACATCGGCGATGGTGTTTACCGCGCCGAAAGCAATCTTCGCCTTGGTCATTTGCCCACGCACGTCATCGCGCGACATCTTGGAAAGCACCGCAGTAATTTCCGCATCCAAGAAACCGCGATTGGCCAGCCGCGCCGGATTGTCAGCGACCCGCTCGTCATCGGCCAGATCCGGCTTGCCCAACACCTCGGCGCAGAGCCGGCGCCATTCCCGTTGGTTTTGAACCGCGATCAGAATCAGCTCACCCTTGGCGCATTCATAGGCGCCATAGGGCGCGATCGCCGGATGATGCAGTCCAATTCTCTGTTCGCTCAACTCGCCATAGGCATAGTGCAGCAACCAAGGCGACAGCCACTCGACCATGCCACCAAACATCGATGTTTTAATGCCGGACCCTTCGCCGGTTCGGCCGCGTTTGATCAACGCTTCCAGCACCGCGATTTTTGAATATAGGCCGGCCGCGATATCGCAAACCGAGGCGCCCACCCGTCCCATTACCTCTGGCGAACCGGTCACCGAAATCAGCCCGCTCTCGCCTTGCACCAGGAAGTCATAGGCCTTCATGTCGGCGTATTCGCCCTCCTCGCCATAGCCGGTGATGTCTACGGTGATCAGCTTGGGATAGCGGACCCGCAAATCTTCCGAGCCAAATCCGGCGCGCGCCGCCGCACCTGGCGCCAGGTTCTGCACGAACACGTCGGCCTTGCTCAGGATCCGCTCCAGCAACGCGGCGTCATCGGCTTGTTTGATATCGAGAACAACGCTCTCCTTGCCACGATTCAACCAGACGAAATAGGCTGAATGTCCACTGACCTGACGATCGTAGCCGCGCGCAAAGTCACCCTCGGCGCGTTCGATTTTGATGACCCGGGCGCCGGCATCGGCCAGCCGGCTGGTGCAATAGGGCGCGGCCACCGCCTGCTCCAGTGCGACGACGGTGATCCCCTCAAGCGGCTTGCTCATGCCCGGCCCTCAGTAGGAGCGCGGC
>JAQBUJ010000205.1 GCA_027623845.1 Pseudomonadota bacterium | reverse complement strand
TAACGCCGCGATCAGCGCGACCACGCCGGAGACCGCCAGGCCGCTGCCGACCCGATCGGCAAGCCAGCCCCAGGCCACCCGGCCGAACACGCTGGCGCATTGGATGGCCGAAAGACCGATCCCGGCGGCGATCAGCGTGTAACCGAGATCCTCGACCAGCATAGTGACGGTATAGGTCGTCAGGGTCGTCTGGATCGCCCCCATGCACAGCCCCATCAGCGCCACCCAACGCAAGGGCGCGAAATTCCACACCATCTTCAGGTCGGCGACGGGATTACGCAGCAGCCGTGCCGCCCCCGATCGGTCCTCGTCCCAGCGGGCCCGCAGCGGCTGCATCGCGATGGCCAAAGTGAGCGCGACCGCCACCACCACCAGGACGCTTTCACGCCAACCAAACGTCAAAGCCACGGCGGGACCGGCCAGCCCGGCGACGATGCCGCCGAGCGGAACACCGGTGAAACGAATGGAGAAGATGAAATTTCGGTTCGCCGGCGTGACGATCTTATTCAACAGATGCGAGGCCGGCGGCGTGACCATGCCATAGCCGCAGCCCAGAACCACCGAACCCAACCCGATCATCACCAACGAACCACTTAAGAACATCAGATGCGCGGCGGCGAAGATCAGTAACGCCAGTTGCGAGGCCCGCCAGGCCCCGTACCGGGCGACCACGCCGCCGGACATCAAGCTCGACAGCATGGCGAAGACGTATTGGATCAGCACCTGATAGCCGATCAACGCCGGGCTGAGCGCCAGCCCATCGCCGATTTCAGGCGCGATTGCCGGAAGCCAGAACCCGGCTAGGGCGCCGGTCGCCTGGACCAGGATCAGGAAGCCAAGCACGATCACCGTGGCGCTGCGTTTCGGGCTCATGGCTGGTTCGGATGGGAGCGGTTCACCAGGAACTCTCTGTGTCGGTGGCGGATGGACGTTACAGCCCTTTGCAATCCGGGCCTTTGCAATCCGGGCCACCCCAATCCGGGCCGTCCCAATCCGGGGCATTTCTATCCCGACCGAACAGATCGCTCTATCCGAAAGCGGGCGGGCTATTCAACGTCTACAGGTACGTCAGGCCGGCCAGGGGCTGGACCCTTAATCGGCCCCAGGTCGCCCCCAGATTGACCCGGGGAGCGGCTTAGCCCGCATGCATCGCGTCGGTGGCGCCCAGGACGGCTTGGCGAAACCGATTCTTCAGGTAAACGCCATCGCGCGGTGGCAGCACCAGATTGGGCTTCGACGCGGCGATCTTGACCACCGCGACCAGCGGCATCGGGCCGGATGTCAAAGCTGCGGCCAGCCCATCGACGCCGGCCATGTCGGTGATCGCAAGGGCCGTTGGAATGCCGGCGCCGGTCGCCATTGCCGCCAGATCCGTGCCATGTGAGGTGCTGGTGCGCTGCATACCGGTCTCGCCGTAATGCTCGTTGTCGAGCACGATGATCGCCAGATTGGCCGGCCGCTGACTGGCGACGGTGGCGAAGGAACCGACCCCCATCAGCGCCTCGCCGTCACCGGTGACGACCCAGACCTTGCGGTCGGGTTGCGCCAGGGCGCAGCCCAGTCCCATGCTCACGGCGCAGCCCATGCCGCCCCAAAGGTAAAAATTCTCGGGCTTATGGTCGGACGAGGCGACGTCCCAGACCGGAGAGCCGAGGCCGGCGATGATCAGCGCGTCGCCGCGCACCGCCATTAATTTGGCCATCACATCGGCGCGCTCAAGTTTCAGCTCAGACATGGGTCACCTCCTCGGCGACATCGGCGATAAAGGATTTGGCGCCGATCAGCTTTTGGCCGATCAGCACCGCGACGGCGGCATTGGAGACGAAGGCCATCTTCAGCCCGTTCTCGATCGCGCCGACGGCGTCTTCTTCGGTATCGACCTCATAGACCCGCACTCCCAAGCTGCGCAGCACCGGGGCGGTGGCCTGTCCCATCGGGATTTGCCAGGGATTGGACTCGCCATATTGGCCGCGCATGGGGACGATCATGAACAGCGGAAACTGGCAGGACGAGACGATCGAGGCGATGGCATTGACGGTATTGCCGACGCCGCTGCTCTGCATCAGCACCGCCGCCTTTTCACCGCCAAGCCAGGCCCCGGACGACAGCCCGATACCCTCTTCCTCGGTGGTCATCACCACGGCCTTGATGTCGTTATCGGCGTCACAGGCATTGATTAAGTCGGTCAGCCCGGCGTCGGGCACATAGCCGACGGTCTTGATACCGTGCTTTTTGAAGAGACGATGCGCCTCGACGGTCCATGGATCGGCCATGCAATGCTCCCTGGCGGCTTGGCAATGAAATTCAGCGCAAGGCTAGTAGCACGGCGGATCGGGCGAGGGTAGGGCGCGGGGCATCGGGAATGTGGAAATGTGGGGGGAGAAGCGTCGATCGGGGAACCGGCGGCTAAAGCAGCGCGCTTAGAGGTGACGCGCGCGCCAAGGCGTTGTAAAACTCACGACCTGTTGCCGCAGCACCGCCGGAGCCGTCCCATGGCCATCGAAGCAGAACCCCGCCTGACCCCCACCTCGACCCATTGGGGCACCTATTACGCCGAGGTTGAGAACGGTCGGTTAAAAGCCGTGCATGATTACGAGCGCGACCCGTCGCCGGCGATCATCGGCCCGGGGATCGTCGATGCGGTGGTTGATCAGGTGCGGGGGCGCCGACCGATGGGGCGTAAAAGCTTTTTGGAAAACGGTATCGCCGCCGATCCGGCCGGGCGCGGGGCGGAGCCGTTCGTCGCGGTGTCCTGGGAAACGGCGCTGGATCTGGCCGCCGGGCAGATCGAACGGGTGCGGAGCGAGTTCGGCAACGGCTCGATCTTCGCCGGCTCCTATGGTTGGGGCTCTTCCGGTCGGTTTCACCATGCCCAGAGCCAGGTGCACCGGTTCATGAATGCCGCCGGCGGTTATGTCCGGCACCAGAACAGCTATAGCCACGCCGCCGCCGAGGTAACCTTGAAGCATGTGGTCGCCGACATGCGCGAAGTGATAATGGATGGCGCTACCCAGTGGCCGGATATCGCCTCGGATTGCGAATTGCTGGTGATGTTCGGCGGTCTGCCGCACAAGAATGCCCAGGTAACCTCCGGCGGGGTGGGTCGGCACACGCTGCATGAGGCGTTGCAGAGCTGCTACGACGCCGGTGTCGAGTTCGTGAACATCAGCCCGCTGCGCAACGATTTGGCGCATATGTTCGCGCCGGAATGGATCGCCGTCAGGCCGAATACCGATACCGCCCTGATGCTGGCGCTGGCCCACACCCTGGTGGCCGAGGATCTGTACGACAAGGATTTCATCGCCCGCCATACGGTCGGGTTGGAGAAGTTTCGGCCCTATCTGATGGGCGATAGTGATGGCCAGCCGAAAGACGCCGCTTGGGCCGAGGGGATCACCGGCATCGCCGCGGCGACGATCGTTGATCTGGCGCGCCGCATGGCCGATTGCCGGACGATGATTGTGACCGCTTGGGGGGTACAGCGCGGCGACCATGGCGAGCAGCCGATCTGGTTGACTGTGGTGCTGGCCGCGTTGGTCGGGCAGATCGGCCTGCCCGGCGGTGGCTTCGGTATCGGCTATGGCTCGGAAAACGGCATTGGTAATTCGGTCAAGCTGTTCAAGTGGCCGGCCTTGCCGCAGGGCGAAAACCCGATCAAGGACTTCATTCCGGTCGCCCGCATCGCCGACATGCTGCTCGATCCTGGCGGAACTTATGAGTATGACGGCGCGACCCGGACCTATCCGGAGGCCAAGTTGGTCTATTGGGCCGGCGGCAATCCGTTCCATCACCACCAGGACCTGAACCGTCTGGTCGAGGCCTTTCGCCGGCCGGAATGCGTCATCGTCAACGAAATCTGGTGGACCGCCCTGGCGCGTCACGCTGACATCGTTTTCCCGGCGACCTCGGCGCTGGAGCGTAATGATTTGATGATGGCGCATTGGGAACAGACCATCTCGCCAATGCACAAGGCGATCGAGCCGGTGGGTGAAAGCCGCGACGACTATACCATCTTCGCCGATCTGGCCGAGCGGCTGGGCTGCCGTGAGACCTTTACCGAGGGGCGCGACGAGAACGACTGGCTGCGTCACCTCTGGGATCAGGCGCGGCAAAGGGCCGGCGGCGCCGGATTCGAATTGCCGGATTTTGACACGTTCTGGCAAGAGGGGCCGCGCGAGGTGCTGCAGCCTGACGGCCCGACGATCATGCTGGAGGCGTTCCGGGCCGACCCGGTCGCCAATCCTTTAACCACGCCGTCCGGGCGGATCGAGATCTTCTCCGAGGTGATCGACGGCTTTGGCTATGACGACTGCCCGGGCCATCCATCCTGGCAAGAGCCGTTTGAATGGCTGGGAGCGCCGGAGGCCGCGCATTTTCCGTTGCACATGATCTCGAACCAACCGAGCACCCGCCTGCACAGTCAGCTTGATAGCGGCTCGGTCAGTCGGGGCAGCAAGATCCAAGGGCGTGAACCGATGACGATGAACCCGGCTGATGCCGTGGCGCGGGGCATCGGGGATGGTGACGTCGCCAAGGTTTTCAACGATCGCGGCGCTTGTCTGGTCGGGGTAATCCTGAGCGAGGCGGTGATGCCCGGCGTCATTCAGCTCTCCACCGGCGCCTGGTATGACCCGCAGGAGCCGGGCCAAATTGGCTCGCTCTGCAAGCATGGCAATCCGAATGTGTTGACCCGTGACACGGGCACCTCGCGGTTGGCCCAGGGGCCGACCTCGCATTCGGCGCTGGTCGAGGTCGAGAAATTCACCGACCCGTTGCCAGAGGTCACCGCACACCAGCCACCCAAGATCATCGAGCAAGGAGCCTAGGACATGAGCGGTCTGGATTTTTCCGGCAAGGGCGTGCTGATCACCGGCGGGGCGAGCGGCATTGGCCGGGCCAGCGCCACATTGTTCGCGGCCCAGGGCGCGGCGGTCGCGATCTCCGATATCGACGAGGACAAAACCCGCGAGGCGGCGCGAGAGCTTGGCAACCGGCATGTCGCGGCGCCGGGTGATGTTTCGAACGAGGAATCGGTTGCCAATATCGTTGCGACCGCCAAGGCCGGGCTCGGCCAGATCGATGTTTTGATCAACTGCGCCGGCGTTTCCGACACCTTCGCGCCGACCCTGGAGCAGTCGATGGCGCATTGGCAGCGGATTATCGACATCAATCTGACCGGCACCTATTTGACCTGCCGGGCGGTGGCGGCGGATATGCTGGAGCGGGGCGAGGGGGCGATCGTCAATATCAGCTCGATCGCCGGCCTGGTCGGCCTGCCTTACCGCAACGCCTATACCGCCTCGAAGCACGGGGTGTCGGGGGTGACCAAGTCGCTGGCCAGCGAATGGGGCCAGCATGGGGTGCGAGTCAACGCGGTCTCGCCCGGCTATGTCGCGACGCCGATGGTGAAGGCCTTGATCGCCAGCGGCCGGGTGGACGAGAAGACGATACAACGTCGCACCCCGATGGGCCGGTTGGCGACGCCCGAGGAGATCGGTAACGTCATGATGTTCCTGGCCTCGCCGCTGGCCAGCTATGTGAACGGGACGGTGATTCCAATCGATGGCGGGTATACCGGCTACGGAGCGGCCGGGCCCGCTGTCGACATTGACTGACGGGGAAGTTGGGGTTGATGGGAAAGCTGGGATTGACCGGGAAGCTGGGGCCGAGGTGGCTTCAGAGACGGGGCTATCGCCGCACACGGTAAAATCTTGGTGGCGTGAAAGAGCCGGTGAACTGGGCGTCGCGCTGTCGCTTGAAGCGCGGGTGCTGCATCGTGAAGACAGCCCGTACCAGACCATCGAAATCCTGGAGCATGACGATTTCGGCCGCGTCCTGGTGCTCGACGGTTATGTGCAAGCCTGTCAGGCCGATGAATTCATCTATCATGAGATGGCGGTGCATGTGCCGCTGTTGGGACGGGAACGGCGTGACAGCTCGGTGCTGATCATTGGCGGCGGCGATGGCGGCATGGCGCGCGAGGTGTTGCGCCACCGCGACATCGCCCATGTCACCATGATCGAAATCGATGCCGGGGTGGTGGAATTCTCGAAGCAGTACCTGCCCAGCCTCAGCGCAGGGGCCTTCGACGACCCGCGCCTGACGCTGGTGATTGCCGACGGCGCAGCCTTCGTGCGCGAGGCGACCGACAGGTTCGACGTGGTGATCTCGGATTCGACCGATCCGATCGGCCCCGGCGAGGTGCTGTTCACCGACAGTTTTTACGGCCATGTGAAGCGGTTGCTTGCGCCTGGCGGCATCTTCGTCACCCAGAACGGCGTTCCGTTCATGCAGGGCGGTGAGCTGGCGGGCACAATGCGGGCGTTCCGCAGCCTGTTCGGCGACGCGACCTGCTATCTGGCGACG
>JAQBUJ010000204.1 GCA_027623845.1 Pseudomonadota bacterium | reverse complement strand
TGTGAAATTCTTGGACGAGGATTTAGCATGACGGCACGCGGCGATGAAACGTCAGGGCGCTCATATCATGTCCGGGTTATCCCCAAATTGGTTCAGCGTCCCGCCGAAATTCCCGCCGGGAATTGCCGCCGAAAATGCCGGGAAAATCCTTCGGCATCCCCCTATTCCTCGTGCATAACGCCGTCAATCCCAAGGCTCAGTCGTCGTAGACCGCAAGACGGTGGCTTTGGCCAGCAGCATTAATTATCAGCCAGCAGCCGCCCCCGGCCCGGAATCGCCTCGGAAATGCCAGCGGTTCTGGCAGCCCGCCAAAACAACGCCTGGGTACTGGAGGTAACCGGTTTTCCGATCGCCGCTTCGATGGCCGGGATCGCCTCCAGGGTCGGCATATCACAGCAGCTCAGCACCACCGCATCGACGTCGTCGCGCCGGCCGAGCGCACTGGCCCGCTCGATCAACAAGGCGACCGGCACCCGGTTCATGTTCTTCAATTGCATCTGACTTTCATCGACGATGATGCTTTCATCCTCGACCACCTCGATGCCGTTCGCAGCGAAAAACACCCGCTCCTTGTCGTTAATTGCTTGCGGGTAGGGCGTCACCAGGGCGATGCGTTTGGCGCCGAACGCCTCCAAGGCGGCGACCAGGGCGCCGGCGGCGGTCACCGTGGGCTTACCAATTTTCTGGCTCAGCAATTCCTCATAGTCGGCCGGGTTGCCCTTGGCGGAACTGGCGGTGCAGCCATAGGCGATAACGTCCGGCAGAGCTGAGTTCACCTCGTCGATCACCCGCGGCAGATGGCTTTCCATCTCATCAAAAGGCTTCTCGTGGCGATCAGCATAAAACGGCATGCGCGATGTATGCACCGTCAAACCTTCCGGTGCGAGGCGCCAGAACTCGGTCTCGGCGACGGTATTGGTGGAGGGAACCATCAGCGCCATGCGGGCGCGGGCCCCATAGACGCGTGCGGGCGCTTCGCTCATATTGCCGCCTCCAAACCGAGTTCAAACCAAGCGAACTATCCGACACACTCCACAGCGAGGCAACCATGAAGACCAGCCAGGACCGGATCCTGACCACCCACACCGGAAGCCTACCGCGCGGCGAGGCGCTCTCGGACATCCTGGTCGCCAAGGTCAATGAAGAGGCCTTCGACCCCGACGCCTTCGACGCGGCGTTGGGCATTGCGCTGAATGACATCGTCGCACGGCAGATCAAGGCTGGCATCGATGTTGGCAATGATGGCGAGATGCCGCGAACGGATTTCATTTCCTACATCACCGAGCGGATGAACGGGTTCGGTAGAGGCGAAGGGCCGAAGCGACGGCTGCCGCTAGATGCACAAAAATTTCCAATCTGGTTCCAGCATATCCAGAACAGTGGCCGCCGCCGGATGAATGCCTACGGGCTGCCGCAAACGATCGGCCCGCTGAGCTATGACGATGTTTCCGGGGTCGAAGCCGAATGCGCGGATTTCAAGAAAGTTCTGGCTGCCCAGCCCTCCGGCTTCACCGAGGCTTTCATGACGGCGGTCTCCCCGGGTTTTGCCGCCACGGCGATGGTGAATCTGCACTACGACACCTATGAAGCCTATGTCTTCGCCATGGCCCGCGCGCTGAAGCGTGAGTACGAGCATATCGCCAACCATGGCTTCATCCTGCAGATCGATTCCCCGGATATGGGGATTGAGCGCGCTGGATATTTTCAGGATAAATCGCTGCCGGAGTTCATCGCGGCGATGGAGATGCATATCGCCGCCTTAAATGAGGCGATCGCCGATATTCCGACGGATCAGATCCGCCTGCATGCCTGTTGGGGCAATCGCGACGGACCGCATTACCATGACGTGCCCTGCCCGGAGGTGCTGCCGGTGATGTATCAGGCCAAGGTCGGCGCCCTGGTTCTGCCCTTCGCCAATGCCCGCCACAGTCACGAAATCGAGGCGTTCCGCACCCAACCGCTGCCGGATCACATGTCCCTGACCGTCGGGGTTGTCGAGACCACCAATAACTATGTCGAGCACCCCAAGGTGGTGGCCGAACGTCTGGTTCGCGCCGCCCGTTGCGTCGGTGATAAAACCCGGATCATGGCCGGTACGGATTGCGGGTTCGGGACCTTTGCCGGCGACACCTTCACCGCCGAGGATGTGGTCTGGGCGAAGATGGAATCCCTGGTCGAGGGAGCCGCTCTGGCGAGCGCTGAGTTGTGGGGGTAAGCGCTTTACCGGGAGGTTAGACGTGGCCTCTCGATAGGGCGTTCCGGGACAGCGTCGCCATCCGGTCGATCCATCCTGCTAAAGACCTGGAGACCGAGCAGCATGACCGTAGCCAGCCGAATCGCCATCGCCGGCGCCGGTATCGGCGGCCTGACAGCCGCACTGGCGTTACTCCGGCGCGGCCATGACGTGACGGTGCTGGAGCAGGCATCGGAGCTTGGCGAACTCGGCGCCGGGTTGCAATTCGCCGCCGATGGCACGCGCATTCTGCTAGCGCTTGGGCTGGGCGCCGAGATGGAGAAGATCGTCTGCGAGGCGGAATGGAAGGAGGTCCGGGTCTGGAGCACCGGGGTCACCCGAAAGCTATTTGATCTCGGCGCCGACTCCCGGGAGCGGTTCGGTGCGCCTTATTGGTTCGTCCATCGCGGAGATTTGTACCGGGTGTTGCGGGACGCCGTCACCGCCCTGAAACCCGACGCGATCCGCACCGGGGCGCGGGTGACCGGTTACCGTGACCGGGGCGACCGGGTCTCGGCAACGCTCGCCTCGGGAGAAACCATCGCGTGCGACATTCTGATTGGCGCGGACGGGGTCCATTCGACAATCCGCAGCCAGCTGTTCGAGAGCCCGCAGGCCAATTTCTCCGGGTTGATTGCTTGGCGTGGATTGATTGACATGGACCGGCTGCCTGCCGATTTGCGCCGGCCGGTCGGCGCCAATTGGGTTGGCCCACACGGTCATGTCGTCACCTACCCGCTGCGTTCCGGGAAAATTCTAAACTTCGTTGGTATCGCCGAGGATGCGGTCTGGCGGACGGAATCCTGGTCGACCACCGGAACCCGAGAGGAATGCGCCGCGTATTTTCCGGGGTGGCACGCCTCGATCCAGGCAATGATCGCGGCCATTGATCAACCCTATAAATGGGCCTTGGTCGGACGCGAGCCTCTGACCCGCTGGAGCGAAGGCCGGGTAACCCTGTTGGGCGACGCCTGTCATCCGACGCTCCCGTTCCTGGCGCATGGCGCGATCATGGCGCTGGAGGATGCAATGGTCCTGGCCCGGTGCCTCGACCATTTTGGCGCTGAGCCGGCCCGAGCCTTGAAGCGCTACGAGGACCTGCGGATCGAGCGGACCACCCGGATCGTCCATGGTTCGGCCGCCAATGCCGCACGGTTCCACAATCCCGTGCTTGCCGATGCCCAGGCGGCGGAGGACTATCTCGATCGCGAATGGGCTCCGGAGAAGGTGAAAATGCGCTACGACTGGTTGTTTGAATACGATGCAACGACGGTCCAGATCGACCCGGCTTGTGGATCCGAAACCGGAGTCCTGACCCCATGAACCGCCCGCATGTCGCCATCCTCGATCCCTTCCATCCGGCGATCATCGAGACCATTCGGAACCTTCTGCCCGATGGCTGGGACCTTTCAATCGCCACCGCGCCAACCGCCGAGGCCCGCGCCATAGCCATGGCCGGGGCCGATGTCGCCCTGATCATGGCGGCCCGCATCGACGAAGACCTCCTGCGACAATCGCCGAGACTACGGTTCATCCAGAAAATGGGAGCCGGCGTCGACAATATCGACCTCGACACCTGTCAGACCTCCGGCATCACGGTCGCACGGCTTGGCGCCGGCAACGCGATACAGGTCGCCGAGCACGCGGCGATGATGATCCTCGCCGCCAGCCGCCGGCTGATTGCTTTCGATACCCGGGTCAGAAACGGTCATTGGGATAAGGAACCCGCCCGGGGAGTCAATCAACACATCCATGGCAAGACCGTCGGCATCATCGGTTTCGGCGCCATCGGTCGGCGGTTGGCCAGAATCCTGACCGGGTTCGAAGTCAACGTTCTGTACAACGACCTGATCCCCGCCCCCAGCGAGATTGAGCAAGCCCTTGGCGTGCGCCGCGTGCCGTTTGAAGAGCTGATCGAGACCGCCGAGATTATCACGTTGCACCTACCGCTGACGCCCACGAGCAAAGGGATGATCGGCGCGGCGCAGATCGCGGCGATGAAACAGGACACGGTTCTGGTCAATTGCGCGCGCGGCGGCATTGTCGACGAAGCGGCCCTAGCGGCGGCATTACGCGACGGTAAACTGCTCGGCGCCGGCCTCGACGTCTTCACCGCCGAACCACCCAACAGCAGCCCGCTTTTCGAGCTGGAAACAGCGGTATTCTCACCGCATTGCGCCGGTGCCACCCTCAACAACTTCGCAACCATCGCCGCCCGCGCGGTCGCCAACGCCGAAGCCTATTTGGAGGGCCTGGCCCTACCGGTTGCCGACCTGGTGATCGATCCGCGCGCCTTGCCGGACGCCCGCTGAGGCGCGTTACGGTCGGTCCATGGCGGTAACGCGACCCAGCTGCTAGAGAGATTACCCGCCCGAGACCCTGACAACGACAACCAGTACGGACGCCCCGCATGCGCATCGAAATTCTCTGCACCGGCGACGAAATTCTGACCGGCAAGACGATCAACACCAATCACAGTCACATGGCGCGCCGGTTTGGCGAAGTCGGATTGACCATGCATTGGGGCACCACGGTCGGCGATGATCGCGAGTCCCTGATCGAGGCTTTTCGGTTGGCCGCCAAGCGCGCCGATGCGGTGATCGTCAATGGTGGACTCGGCCCGACCGTCGACGACCTCAGCCAGGAAGTCGCGGCGCAAGCGGCGGGCGTCGACTTGGTCCTGAACGAGGACTGGTTGGCCCGGATGGAGGATTTCTACACCAGACGCGGCCGGGTCATGCCGTCCAACAACAAGAAGCAGGCGATGCTACCGGAAGGGTCGGAGTTCATCGACAATCCCGTCGGCACCGCCTGTGGTTTCGCCATCACCATCGATGGCGCACGGTTCTTCTTCACCCCCGGCGTGCCGCGTGAGATGCGCCGGATGATCGACGATCAGGTGATCCCACGGCTGCTGAAAATGAGCGGGCTGAAGGTGGTCACCCGGTTGAAGCGCTTCCATTCCTTCGGCGTCGGCGAATCTAGGGCCGACCAGATGCTCGATGGGATCGAAAAACTGGCGCTGGATGGCACCGTCAAACTCGGCTTCCAGGCGCATTATCCGCAGCTGGAAACCAAACTGGCGGCCCAGGCGGCAAGCGAGGAAGAATTGGACGCGTTGCTGGCGCCGATCGAGGCGGCGGTGCGCGAGCGGCTCGGCAATTTCATCATCGCCGAGGATGCTCAAAGTCTGGAGGGTGTCGTCATCGATGCCCTGGAAGCGCGCGGCAGCACTCTGGCGACGGCGGAAATGTATACCGGCGGCGCCATTGCCGCGCGTTTCGTGCCCAAGGAAGGCGCGGCGGACCCGTTCCTGCGCGGTGTGGTGTCACGAGAACTGTCGCAAATGCATGATGCCGTCGGTCTTGGCGCCAAAGCGGACGGCGCCGGGTTCAACGCTCAAACAGCCATGGCGCTGGCCTCTGGTTTGCGCACGCAAAGCGGCGCCAGTCACGCCCTTGCAGTGCTGATCGAGCTCGACGACGGCGCCGACCGGATCGAGTTCGGCGGCACCATTAATGTCGGTATCGCCGACCAGGCCGGCACCATCGCCCGCACCGCCCGCATGCTCGGCGGTCGAGACTGGGTGCGGTTGGGCGCGACCGAATTGGCGATCGACTGTCTGCGCCGCCGCCTGCAAGGTCTACCGGTGGACGAACGGATCGATTTCGAGAAACGATAACCGCGAGCCAGAGCGAGGCCCTTGGGCAATCACTTCCGCCGCTTTAAGCTCATGGTCAGGTTCGTCTCATCTGCTGCTTCCGGGAGTTGTCATGTTCGAGCATGTCATTGAACGCGCCAAAGCTGATCCCAATCGAGCCCAGCACTGCGCCTTCGGCCCCCTATCGGTCAAACTGCGGACCGATGACGCATGCACCTTCCTGAGCATCGACGCAGACGGCGCCCGGCTTTCCGGCGCCCCCGGTGAGCGCGCCGTCGACATCACCCTTAGCGCCAAACCAGCAGCCTGGGCCGAATTACGTCAACCGATGCCAAAACCCGGCTTCCAAACCCTGTCGACCATGCGGCGAACCCAAAACCTGATCGTCACCGGCGATATGGTGAAGTTCCAACAGCACCTCCTGCTGTTGGAACTGTTGTTCTCCAATCTAAGCGACCATAGCGGGTCGCCGGCGCCGGAGAGTTTCG
>JAQBUJ010000203.1 GCA_027623845.1 Pseudomonadota bacterium | reverse complement strand
TTCGAGGATATGGCGGCGTTGCTTTGGTCTGCTTTTCTGGATCAGCCGGTCGGGGCCGCTTCGATCGCGCGAGACCTGGGCGCGGCCAGGGTCCGGGCGGCCGAGCGGTTGCCGGCGCTGCTCAAGTTGACCGCTGATAGAGAGCCGATCGATGCGCTGCGCGTGGCGCTGGCGGCGGTTCCTTGTTCCGACCATCACCAAGAATGCCTCGACGTTACCGCAACGGTCGCGGTGACCTTGGCGGCGTTGCACCGCAGGGAAACCGGACAAGCCTCGATCCCGCCGAGCCCGGAACTGCCGCATGGCGAAGACCTGTGCCGGATGCTGCATGGCCAAAGCGAGCCGGACCACATCCAGGCGTTGGAAACTTATCTGGTTACCGTGGCGGATCACGGGATGAATGCATCGACCTTCACCGCCCGGGTTATCGCCTCGACCCAGTCGGACATTGTCTCGGCGGTCACCGGAGCGCTGGGAGCGTTGAAGGGGCCGCTGCACGGCGGCGCCCCGGGCCCGGTTCTCGACATGCTGGATGAGATCGGCGACAAGGCGGGTATCGCCGCATGGATAGACCGGCACCTGGATGACGGCGAGCGGTTGATGGGTTCCGGCCACCGGATATATCGAAGCCGCGACCCGCGCGCCGACGTTCTGAAATCCGCGCTGGCCAGGTTTGGCGCCCGTGACGACAACCGCATCGCCTTTGCCGAGCAGGTTGAGCGGACCGCGCGCGACACCCTGGCCCGGCGCTATCCGGATCGCCGGTTGGACACCAATGTGGAGTTTTATACTGCGTTGTTGTTGGAGGCGGTGGGCATGGATCGCCGGTTCTTCACCCCGCTCTTCGCTGCTGGCCGGGTGCTTGGCTGGACCGCGCATGTCATGGAGCAGCAGCAGGGCGGTCGGCTGATCCGTCCGCTGTCGCGCTATGTCGGCCCGACCCCGACCGGACAGACATTACGCGCCGTCGCCGCTGGATAGCGCAGTTTATTCAGCCGCCTTGTTCTGACCGCCGATATGATCGCCGAGGATGCGGGCGACCTCTTCGGCGGTCTTGCCGAGTTTGCGGTCCTCGACCACCTCGGCGCCAAGCGGCGAGGCCTCGACCATGCTGTAGACCTTCGCGGCGCCGATGAACATCTCACCCGGCAGACCGCCATCGACATGGGTTTTAGAGATCTCCTCCATCTCGCCGACCCAGCGATAGGCTTTGGGGCACATATCCGGCAGGCCGCGCTCCAGATGCCGGAGTAAATCCTTCTGGCTCGACCCAAGCTCCGCCATCAATGCCTCCTCGACCCCTTCGAGTCGGGCGGTGACCATCGAATGAATGCCGATCGCGGTAAGCCCCTTGGTCAGCGCCGCATAGCACATCTTGATCGCCGAGCCGGCGCCGATCCCGTCGCCGAGGACCCGGAAATCAAGGCCGGTTTTGTTCAAAATTACCAATTCACCGGCCCGCGGACCGGAGACATAGAGCCGGGGCGTGCTCTTCGATCCCGGGCGCGGCGGACCGCCGATGATGCCGCCATCAATGAAGTCGAACCCGGCTGCCTCGGCCGCCGCCGCCGCCGCGCGTCCGGTGCCCGGCGCGACCGCGTTTAAATCAACGATCATTGGCCGCCCCGCATGCGCCGGGGCCAGGGAGGCCAATGCTTCGACAAAGCCCAGCGCCCGGTCCGGCCGCATGATCGAGAGAATGACATCAGCTTGCCCGAGAAGCTCGCCGAGCCCACCGATATCCTCGATCCCGGCGGCTTTCGCCAAGTCGCGAGTACGCTGGGAACGCTCCTCCAGCGCCGAAACGGTACGATATCCCGCCTCGGCCAAAACCCGACCGACGCCATGGCCCATGTCGCCGGGGGATTGGATCGCGATGGTCTTGATCGTCATGGCCTCGACTCCTGAATTGTCTGTTCCGGCCATTGTTGCAAGAACCAGGGGCCATCGCTAGAGTGCGCTCGGAGCGGGCGAAGTGAGTTCGCTCGATAGATTACCGGCGGTGGTTTGCCCTTTAGATAATTAAGATCCGGGCCGATTCACGATCGATCTTGATCAACGGCTGGCTGGATCAGGTTCGCGCTTGGTCGCGTTCACCACATGGAGATGTCCGTGCGTTATGTCAGCACGCGTGGGGCGGCGCCGGAACTTGGTTTCGACGATGCTCTGCTGACCGGTCTTGCTCGCGATGGCGGGCTTTACGTGCCGAAGTCCTGGCCACGGTTTTCGGCGCCCGAAATCCGCTCGATGCGGGGCCTTGGCTATGCCGATCTTGCGACCCGGATCATGGCGCCGTTCACCGGTGGATCGATCCCCGAAGATCAGTTGCGCCGGCTGGTGCATGACACCTACAGCCGCTTCGATCATCCCGCCGTGGCGCCACTGAAGCAGCTTGATGGCGGGCTGTGGCTGATGGAGCTGTTCCACGGCCCGACCTTGGCGTTCAAGGATTATGCGATGCAGATCCTCGGGCGTCTGTTCGATGACGTCCTGCAGCGGCGTGGTGAGCGGGTGACCATTGTCGGCGCGACCTCCGGCGATACTGGTTCAGCGGCGATCGAGGCCTGCCGGGGCCGCGATGCCGTCGATGTCTTCATTCTGTTTCCCAAAGGTCGGGTCTCGCCGGTTCAGCAGCGCCAGATGACCACGGTCGATGCGCCGAACGTGCATGCCATCGCGATGGAGGGCACGTTCGACGATTGCCAGGACATGGTGAAAGCGCTGTTCAATGATCTGGCGTTTCGCGATCGCTACCGGCTTTCGGCGGTCAACTCGATCAACTGGGCCCGGTTGCTGCCGCAGATCGTCTACTATTTTTGGGCGGCGCTGGCGCTTGGGGCGCCGGACCGCAAGGTCGCGTTCACCGTGCCGTCGGGCAATTTCGGCAATGTGTTCTCGGCCTATGCGGCCCAGGCGCTGGGCTTGCCGATCGAGAGGCTGGTGGTCGCCACCAACGCCAATGATATCCTGTCGCGGTTCTTCAATTCCGGAACGATGGAGATCCGCGGGGTCAAACCATCGCTCTCGCCGAGCATGGATATCCAGGTCTCCAGCAATTTCGAGCGCTTATTGTTCGACCTGTACGACCGCGACGGCGCGGTGACCGGCCGGGCCCTCGATGGCTTTCGCCAGACCGGAAGCTTTAGCGTTTCCCAGGGCATGCTCGGTCGGGCCGAAGAGCTGTTCGAGGCGACCGGCGTCGACGATACGGCGACCTTGGCGCGGATCCGAACCACCCATGCGGCGAGCGGAGAGGTCCTCGACCCGCACAGCGCGATCGGCATCGAGGCGGCGTTCCGGATGCGCGCCGCCGGAAGCCTGGACGCCGCGGTGCCGGTCATCTCCATCGCCACGGCGCATCCGGCGAAATTTCCGGACGCGGTGGCCGACGCCATCGGCACACGCCCGACCCTGCCGCCGCGAATGGCGGACCTAATGGACCGAGAGGAGCATGTAACGGTGCTGGCAAATGATTATGAAATCGTCTCGGGCTATATCGCTCGCCACACGAACGCGCGCGCGGAGGTTGCATGAGTATCGCTGATCCGGTGGCCGGAACCGGCCTTGGTTTTACCGAACTGGCTAATGGTATCTGTGTTGTCAGTGACCCGATGTCGACGGTGGAAAGCGTCTCGCTTGGCGCCTGGTTCGGCGTCGGCGCGCGCAATGAGGCGCCGCAGGTCAACGGCGTCGCGCATTTCCTGGAGCACATGGCCTTTAAGGGCACCAAGCGCCGTGGCCCCAGTGATATCGCCGAGGAAATTGAGGCGGTGGGCGGCCATCTCAACGCCTATACCTCGCGCGAGCAGACGGCGTATTACGCCAAAGTGTTGAAAAACGACGTCGGCCTGGCGGTGGATATCCTTGGCGATATTCTGCAGAACTCAACCTTCGAGGAGGCCGAGCTGGCGCGTGAGCGCACGGTGATTTTGCAGGAAATCGGCCAGGCGGCGGATACTCCCGACGACATCATTTTCGATCTGTTTCAGGAGGTCGCCTATCCCGACCAGGCGCTTGGCCGGCCGGTGCTTGGCCGCGCCGAGGTGGTTAGCGAGATGTCGCGAGACGCCATTGTCGACTTTATCGGCGCGAACTACGGCGGCGACCGGATGATCTTCGCCGCCGCCGGTAACGTCGATCACGACGCGCTGGTCGCCAGTGTCGAGGCCGGCTTTGGTGGATTGCCGAAACGACAACCCGCCGCCGTCGAGCCGGCCCGCTATGCCGGCGGCGAGCTGCGCGAGGAAAGGGATCTGGAGCAGGTCCATCTGATCCTCGGCTTCCCCGCCGTCAATTTCCATGATCCGGATTTCCACGCCCAGCAGGTGCTCTCGATGCTGCTCGGCGGCGGCATGTCTTCACGATTGTTCCAGGAAATTCGCGAGAAAAGAGGCTTGGTCTATTCGATCTATTCCTTCACCTCGGCCTATCATGACGATGGCTTGCTCGGCATCTATGCCGGCACCGGCGAGGATCAGGTCGCCGAATTGGTGCCGGTGGTTTGCGAGGAATTGGCGAAACTCGCCGATGCCGATCTTGAGGCCGAAGTGATCCGCTCGCGGACCCAGATGAAATCCGGCCTGCTGATGAGCCGCGAGACCACCTCGAATCGCTGCGAGCAGATCGCCCAGCATATGTTGGTCTATGGCCGGGTCAAGCCGGTCGATGAGATCGTCGCCAAGGTGGACGCGGTCGATGCCGACGCGGTGCGCCGGGTCGCCCGGCGCTTGCTGGAGGGAAAACCCACCCTGACGGCGCTCGGCCCGCTCTCCAAGTTGGAATCCTATGACGCGATTTGCGGTCGTCTGAAGTAGAGCGGCGAACGGGCCGGCCTTGAATCGAATCGCTCCGGAGACAAAACGGGCTTGCGTGCATGCCTGCACATTGGGCAAAATGTGGATAACTTCCGGCGCTGGGTGAAGCATCGTGGTTTTAACATTCTTTCCGTCGGCGCGTGCCGAGCCCAAGGTCATGCTGCCTCGGCTCTATCTGCGCCCTCCGGTGCGGGCCGATTGGGCTCCCTGGGCTGAGCTTCGGGGCGAGAGCCGCGAGTTCCTGGTGCCATGGGAGCCGACCTGGCCGGATGACGCGTTGACCAAATCCGCCTTTCGCCGCCGGCTTGCCCGCTACTCCGAGGATTGGAGCCGGGACCTTGGCTATTCGTTCTTCATCTTCCGGCGGGTTGACGATTCAATCGTTGGCGGGATCACCATCGCCAATGTCCGACGCGGCGTCGCTCAGACCTGTTCGTTCGGCTATTGGGTCGGCAAGCGGTATGCCCGCCAAGGCTATATGACCGAGGCGGTGCACGGGGCCTGCACTTTTGTCTTTGATCAATTGTCGCTGCACCGGGTCGAGGCGGCGTGCCTGCCGGTCAACGAGCCAAGCAAAGGCGTGTTACGCCAATCCGGCTTCCGCTATGAGGGCCTGGCGAAACGCTATCTGAAGATCGACGGACACTGGCAGGATCACATGCTATTCGCGTTGTTGCGTGAAGAGTTCTACCCGAACCTGAGCCACTAAATTTCCGTCAGGCGCAGCAGTCGTCGCCTTGCTGAATCGGTGGGCAGGCGACGGTGCCGTAGGAACAATAGACACAGCAATCACCGGATTTCGGCTTGAGCACCACCGCACAACCCTTGCAGTCGTAAAAATACTGGCAGGCGTCGGTGGGCATGACCTCGGTCTCGGCGTGACCGCAATCCGGGCAGGTGATGGTGGAGCGCAGTTCGATCATAAACCCTCGCCTGGCTGGCGGCGCGTGAAGGTCCAGAAGGTAAACGCCGCGAAGAACATCAGCACCGGGATTAAAATAGGGTCGAGCCGAGGAATCAGGCTGGCCATTCCCAGCGCCGTCAGCGCAATCACCAGGATCGGCGTGAAACAGCACAGGGCGGCAAGAACCGTCCCGGTGATCCCGAAGCGCAGAAGCAGTTTATTGGTCATCGCCCTAATATAGCCCAGCTCCGCCGCCACCGCCAATGGCCGGGTCGATATGGGCGCTACCGGTGACGCAATAGTGATCGCCGCACGGGCAAACAACCGGTCTTTCAGGGGGATGACGGCGGTGATGGGCTGGTCTGGAAGGCGCAACCGTCTCGGAAGTGCTTGCGGACAATACGGAAATGTATGTACTAGCTTCTGGTTTCAATCTGCGAAGAGGCAGGCGGGGTAAAAAATGTCGATAAATGAGTCCATCGGGAAGGCTGGCGAAATTTGGCGCCAGTGGACCCAGATGGCGCAAGAGGGTTTTTGTTCTATCGACAATGACGGCTCGATACTGGATGTCAATTCAGCGATGGGCGGTTTTTTGGGCCTGGAGAGCGAAGATTTAGTTGGGCGCTGTATTTTTGATTTCGTCGATGAATCCAATAAACACCTTTT
>JAQBUJ010000202.1 GCA_027623845.1 Pseudomonadota bacterium | reverse complement strand
TACAGGGTGAAGGCCATGCTTTCCGCGTCCGCCCGGCAATGGTTCTTCAGGACCTCCAGAGTGACCTTGTCGATCGCCATCTCTTAGTCCTTTCGCGTCAGAATAAGGTTGCCCGCGTCATCAACGACGCCGGAAAACCCGGCCAGGACACAGGTCGTACAATCATCTTGGGTAATGATAGCCGGACCGTCGAAGCGATGCCCCGCCGCCATGTCAACGCGCGCATGGATATCGGCCAGATGCGCCTCGCCATCGTGGAAAACCTCGGCTTGACGGCCAGCGACCAACGGACCACTGGCCTTTGGAGCTGGCGCGAAGGCCGGCTTCGGCGGCTGTCCCGTCACCACCAGCCTTAGATTGATAATTTGGATTTCCGCCGCCCGGTCGGCGTGCTCATAGACCTGCTCGTGCAAGTGATGAAAAGCGCCGGCTATCGCCTGAATATCGCCCTCCTCGATCCAAATCGCCTCAAGCGGGGTGTCGATCTCATAGGATTGGCCACGATAGCGGATATCCGCCGAGGGGAACATCGCCACATCCTCCTCAAAACCCTGTTCGTCACGGATCCAGACCATCGCTTGGCGCGCCAAATCACCAAAGCCCTGTTGCATCGGCTCAATCGCGGCCTCGTCGAGGTCCAGGTAGACGGTGCGGATGAAGTCGTTCTTGATGTCGGCGATAAGGCCGCCGAAGGCGCTGAGCACACCCGGCACGCGAGGCACCACGACCTCGCGCATCGACAGCTCGCGGGCCAGCCAGCAGGCGAGCATCGGCCCGGCCCCGCCAAAGGCAATCAACGAGAGTTCTCGGGGATCGATGCCGTGCCGCGAGACCAGCTTACTGACCTCCAGGTACATTCCGGAAACCGCGACCCGAACCACTGCTTCGGCCGCCGCCTCGACGGTCATCTCCAGCTGCTCGGCGATAACCGCCATCGCCGTGCGGGCCAGTTCGGGATGCATCTCGACGGCGCTATAGCCAAGCGCGGCGCGCCCGAGAAAGCCGAGCACCACCAGCGCGTCGGTAATGGTGGCGCGCTCCCCGCCCTTGCCATAACAGGCCGGGCCGGGAGACGATCCGGCGCTTTCCGGCCCGACTTTCAACATGCCGTGACCATCAACCCAAGCGATCGAGCCGCCGCCCTCACCGATCGAGGTTACCGAAACGGTCGGGATATGGATCGGAAACTCACCGATCATCTCACCGACGCCGTATTGCGGTTGGCCGCCTATGATGATCGCCACATCGGCGCTGGTTCCGCCGATATCCAGGCTCATCGCCGCCGGCGCTCCGGTGGCTCGAGCGATACTGGCAGCGCCGATAACGCCGGACGCAGTGCCCGAGAGCAGCATTTGCGCACAATCGGTCTTACCAATCTCAGCCGTCATCACCCCGCCGTTGGATTTGGTGATCATTGCCTCGGCGGTGACCCCGGCTTCGCTGATCGCCTGCTGCAAGGCGTTAAGATAGTGCGCCACCCGGGGCTGAACATAGCCGGCCACGGTAGCCGTCACCGTACGCTCGTACTCGCGGATCACCGGCCACACGGCGCTGGCCAGGACCACGTCGAGCTCCGGCGCCTCGGCGCGGATGATGCTGGCGACCCAGCGTTCATGCTCATCATTACGGTAGGCATGCAGCAGCGCGACCACCACCGCTTCGCCGCCGACCGCGCGCACGCCGTCGATGGCCCGGCGCACACTGTCCTCGTCCACCGGCACATCGACCGAGCCATCAACCAGGATCCGTTCGGTAATGCCAAACACCCGGTCCCGGGTCACCAGCGGTTCAGCGCGGGTGGAGAACAGATCGTAAGGATCCGGCATCTTCAGCCGGGCAACCTCAAGCACATCTTCGAAATTCTCGGTGGTGAACAGGCAGAGCACGGCGCCCTTGCGTTGAATGACCGTATTCACGCCCACCGTCGTGCCATGGGTAAAATAAGATATCTCCGAGGGGGCAACGCCATGGCGCGCGGTGATCTCGGCAAGACCGGTCGTCACCTCGGCGCCGGGTTGGTCCGGACGCGATAGCACTTTCAAGGTTTCCAGCACACCGCTGTCCTCGTCGAACACACAGAAATCCGTGAACGTTCCACCGATGTCGACCCCGACCCGGTACCCCATGTTTGTCCCCCATCACCGATGTCGCGCCCAGATACCGCCATCGCCGGACCGGCGCGGGCGGGTGAATTTCTGGACCACGCGGGAGCCAACCGTCAACCCGTGTCAGCCAATCCACCGGCAACCTGCTAACCGGCAAGATAAAACCGAAGGCAGAGCGGTGGATAAGGGTGCGGGGAGGCAGAATCGGGGCTTCAAGGTCCCCGACCTACCTGCTGTCCCCATCAAAGATTGCGCTCTTCTGGATCAAGCCCCAAGGGCCGGACAATTTCGACGATGACTTAATCTGCATTCGGCATCGGCGAAGGCGGAACCTGTGATGCGTCTTCTTCCCAAGCTTGCATTGCGAGACCAAGAACCGACTGCGCATCATTGAGGCATCACTCCGGCTTTATTCTGAGCGCAGAAGCGCTTCGAACTCCTCGCGGTCTTTGCCGATTTCTTCCACCAGCCCTCGCATGGCAAACGGCCTTTGATCGTGCAGGCCGCTCCAGGTGATGATTTCCAAGATGATTGGCGTCAGATCACGCCCCTTCTTGGTCAGCGCGTAGATGAAGCTCCGTCGATTTTCCGGATCGCGTGATTTTTCCAGGATACCTTCAGTCTCAAGGTGCTTCAGGCGATCGATCAGGATGTTCGACGCTATAGCCTCCTTAGCGTTCATGAATTCGCTGTAGGTCTTTTTACCCTTCAACATGACATCCCGAATGATCAGCAAGCTCCACCGATCGCCGAACGTGTCCAGTCCAAAGGCAACCGGGCAACCGGACTGTCGTTTCTTGTTCTCGTGTCTCATTTCAAGGTTATGGAGAATCGACTTGCAAAACGCAAGATGTTAGCTTAGGTAATTTACGTATTGCATTTTGCAAGGAAACAAAAAAGGCAAAACCATGCCCATCATTCAGCTAACGGCTCCCTTAGGAACGGTCGAAAAGAACGAAAAAGAAAACCGCTATAGCCGGCAAATACAACAGGTCATAACGACATCCGACAACGGTCTATTCCAACGAGCGCGCGCCGCTTTCAAGGAATCTCGCCAAGCTCATGCGAACCGATTCATTGTCGACGCCAGGCAGAAATTCGGCGAGGATCAGCTGGCTAGAATGGGCTATACGGCAAACGAAATCGCGCGGCTAAGAGCCCGCAATCGCCCATGATAGGTTTATTTAGACCATACCCGAGTGCGGTCGGTGAGAGCGGCCTTTCAATCTTGATCCTCAAGGTCGGCGGCGTCGTGGACGATGGCGTCGTTCTTCAAGCCCAACACGATTGAGAACATGTCTCGCCGGCTTGCGCCGGTGGCCTTGGCCAAGGCGGCGCTGATGGTCTTGGTGGGGACGCCGGCATCGACCAGGCTTTGCGCCATCTGCAGTAGCGCATCGTCAAGCCCGGTGTCGGGAGCGGCGGCGGCGCACTCGACAACGACGGTAAATTCGCCTCGGATGATCTCACGGTCTCTCAGAACGGCGATTACCTCGCTGGCCCGGCCGCGAATGGCTTCCTCGCCGGGTTTCGTCATATTGCGACAGGCGGCTATGCGGCGATCGCCGGTCTCCTCGACCAGGGCCTCCAGGGCATCGAGGATACGGTGCGGGGCCTCGAAGAAAACGGTCGAATAGGAGGCCGTGCGCAAGGCCGCCAGCGCGCTCCGACGCTCACCCGCCTTGCGCGGCAGAAAGCCGATGAAGCGGAAATCATCGGTGGGCAGGCCGGAGATGCTTAACGCCGACGTCACCGCGTCGGGGCCCGGCACCGGGGAGATGAGATAGTTCTCAGCCGCCGCCGACCGGACCAGGACAAAACCCGGATCCGAAATCAACGGCATTCCGGCCTCGGACACCAGGGCCACCCGTGCGCCCGCGCCGAGCCGGCGCAGCACCTCGGCAACCCGGCCGCGCTCATTGTGGTCATGCAGCGAAAGCATGTCCGGAGCGCCGCGCCCGATAAGCGCGCGGGTGGTCCTAGTGTCCTCCGCGACGATCAGATCAACGCTGTGCAAGGTGGCAAGCGCGCGCGGCGACAGATCGCCGGGATTGCCGATCGGGGTGGCGATGACGAATAACGCGCCGTCCGAAGCGTCGGGAGCGCCAAGCATCTCCAAGGTGACCTCAAGATCGGCATCGGGTTGACGCAGCGCCTCAGCCAACGCCCGATCCAAGGCTGCGGATCCTTTCTCGGCGGCGATGCATAGGCTGCGCGGCTGTGGGTCCGGATGGCGACGGATGACCAACGGATCGCCGCGAATGAAGGTGGGGTTAATCCGGGCGCGCACAGTCTCCTCGATGGAACCGGAGCGGATGGTTATCCGCACGGCGCCGCGCAACGCCAGGAGCGCGCCCTCGGACCACTCGGCGTCGATCCCGATAATACAGGTTCCCGATGTGGTCACCGAGGCATCGGGCGTCAACTCGAAGGTGTTTGCGTGGGTCGCGCGGATATTAGGATGCCCTCGGGCGCGAATCGTCACCGACCCGGTTGGAGTGGCGCGCGCGCCGCCATCGCGCCCCGGTTTCGCCGCTGGATCATCCACCGTTCGACCCTGGCGCGGGGGTTTCATGTCTCGTCCCATCGGGTGCCTCCAGCCGCGCTCGCCGTGGCTTCGATCGAGAGGGTTTGCCGCGCCGCGCCGCGCACCAATTGGCGGCCCCAGCGGGTGCGGACCGGTGGGTCGCCGGCGAAAACCTGACACCCCTCGACAACAAATCCAGCACCTTCATAGGCGCTGCTAAGGCTTGGGTTATCAACCGGGTCGACCAACGCGCCGAGGCCCAGACGCTCAAGATACGGGCGATCCGAGATCACGGTGTAGTTCAGAAGAATACGAAGCCCCGCCCCAAACTTGCAACTCGCCCGTATACCGCGCAGGGCATCGGTGTCCGGCTCGGCAACGATCCGCATCAGCGATCCCCAGGGGTAGTTGATCGTCACCCAATCGGCGAGGTCAGCAAACGGGCCGGGCAATTGTTCGGCGGCGCCGCGAAAGAAAACCGCGTTCTCCAGCCCGCCTTTGCGCGTCGAGGCCGACGCTTTGCGCGCCGACTCGACCATGTTCCCGGCAACCGCGTCAACGCCGATGACAAGACGTTCCGGGTCTCCCCGCGCGGCGTCCAGCACATAACGCCCATCACCGGTGCCGATATCAAGCTCGACCGATCCATAGCGTCGGGAATGCTCCGCCAGCCATACCGGATCAACCGGTATCGACCGTTTTCCGATCACGCGTTCAAACGCTCCAACGCTCGCCACGGTACGCTACCTATCCTTTAGAATGTCCGACGCTGTCCAGTATACCGACGCGACCGGCGTCCCGGTTGATCGCCTCGAATTCGGCCGCATGCTAGCCGATCGCGCCAAGCGGCGGAACGATATTGCTCTGCTGACGCCCGATGCGGACGATCATTCAACCGAACCGGCAAGCTCGGGATAGCTGGCGATCTTATGTTTCATACTATGCGGCAGGGGCCATTGAAATTTATTCGTCGGGGTCGTCGGCGCCGGAATGCTCGGCACGCGCCACCCCGGACAATCCGATGTGGTCGCCACCATATCTTTGGCAACCGCTTTCAATTCTTCCAGTGAATTTGGTACGAAGCTGTAACCCTGCTCCTCGAGCAGACGCGACATCACCGTATCGTGGATCACCCGCTCCTCCATCATCTCCGCAGGGCTCATCAATCGACCATCTGGCCGGCGAATGTGCTTCGGCAACACCAAACTGTGCGCTTCGACCGGGCCCCAAACGCCGACGCAATTACACCGGGCGACCGGCACCCCGAAGAGCAGGGCCAGTGACATCGGGCCGGAAGAAGAAAGTTCCAAAAAGAATCGCGACCGGCTGACCGCATGGGCGTGCAATTGAAACCCGTCTTCCTCGGAACTTAGGTCGATAAAGCCCGGAATATTGGGAAAAGGCGCCATCCCGGGGTGGCCGATTCGCACGACCTGCCCCCCGAGAGACTGTGTGACATGCCGGGTGACGGCGATGGCCTGCTCGGGGTCGAAATCGCGTTTGGCGGACGCAAATTTGCGGAAGTTATAATTTGGCTCGCGGTAGTGCAGGACGCAAAACCAGCGGTTCGGATCGACGCCGCATTCCATCAGACGCGCGCCAAGCCGGTCCTGTTGCTCCGGGGCCATGCTAAACCGGGCCAAACTTGGGAATGATGGCAACATCGTGCACTGCATCATCTTCGGCGTCAGCACCAGATCCGGCGCGTCGCAACCCATGTCGTACCAGGGTTGCGACTGTACCCGAAGCGGCCGCTGTCCG
>JAQBUJ010000201.1 GCA_027623845.1 Pseudomonadota bacterium | reverse complement strand
CCGATAAGAATCCCTCTTCAGCGAAAATACCAGCCTTTTTCGGGTCCGCGGAGAGTCGGGGTATATTATATTGAATTTAATATATTAAATCGAGATTTTGATTCATCACCGGCAATTTTTTTGAATTGCACCGTCGCTCCGCTGAACATTGAACGTTCGTTCAAGATGCGACAGGAATGTTAACGGGGAATGAATTTACCATTGAACGGGCTCACATTTGCGCAACTTGGCAAGGAATAGCGAGCCAACGCTCTTTCGGGCCGGCCTTTGCCCTAGGCCGCGCCGGTTCATGTCATAGACCTGTGGATATGGCAAATCCTGCCGGTTGGCCGCCAGCGGTCGATCCTGGGTGGTTTTGCGGTGTCTCCCGGTTGAATCCGCCCGCTGGACCGGCGAGCCATGCAGGGGAACCACCCCGCCCATCGCGGCTCATTGGCCGATCAGACGTTGCAGAACGTCCCTCGTGTGTTCTCGAAGACCTGCAAATTTCGATTGGCCCAGTATCTTTGCGGCAACCAAAGGGCTGACCCGTTGGAAAACGGTAAAGGTTTTTGCTCGAATCGAGACCCTACCGACCGGTAGCCGTGCTGTTGGTAGTGCGCTGACATGTCCGGTCGTCCAACACAGTATCCCCAGCTTGTGGTGACCGAGAGGTCGGCGATGAACCTAGGAGAAATTCCGGCGAGGATCGAGAGTACATGATGCAATTGAGTGTCTTCGAAGACATTTGTGAAGCTTGATGAAAAAATGACGTCCACCGGTTTGTGCCCAGCGATGACTGACGCGGCATTATCGGACATTATGTCCAGAACGAAGATCTGATCCGCCAACGCGACTCGCTCATTGTCGTCGGATTCAGCAACCAATGACGCAAGCACATCGCGACTGACGGATACCCGTGTCCCATGTAGATCAAACCCGAAAAAGTCTTTTGGCGCGACCTTCAAATGCCGGATCAACGGACGCACCAAATGCCCATGTCCCATCCCGCATTCTAAGACTCTAAAGCTGGACGAGCCATGGCTGCGCAAGAGGTCGCCAAGCCACGACATGAGGGTATCGATTGGTTGAAAATCGGCTTCCTGACCTGGCTCCTGTTCATCCGTCTCGGTTTGTTGGGGCGAAGGATGGTTGTCGAAGAACGGGTCACGCCATCGTTCCGTTGCTTTTCGTTCATTTGGCTCCAACACCGACCAAATGTAATAGAATGGATTTAGGATCTGCCATGCGGCAAGCCCAGTTTCCGGGCCAGTTGGAATGATCTCTTCAAACTTGCGCGTATTTTCGTCCAGATGGTCCGTCTTTTCGGCGAGATCTAACAACGCGGCGCTGAAACGCCCGGCGCAAATGTCTATGGCGGGTTGGTCTAGAACAGATCGGGGCTCTGCTTGGGCGATGCGAAGCAAGTGGCCAAAAGTTTCCGCCCGTGACGTCATGATGGCGGACCGCCATTGCGGGCTCATCATCCAATCCAAAACCATTGCCGCAAGGGTTTTGGTGCGATCAGGTCCAGTGTCTTCCAGGAGATCGGAAAAGAAAGCCGCAAGGGAGTAAAATGAATCCCGAACGACATTGTCGATGGTAGCCGGACGGTTCCTAAACAAAGCGCGCAAACTGGAAATCTTAGCTTCGATTTCCAACGAAGAGTCGGCCATCAGATGAGCCCTTCCTATAAGTCTCCTGCGATGGAAGGGTTACCACAACACGCCGTGGCGGTCCGCTAATTTTGCCCCAAACGGCGCGGTCTTATCCCCGCACCGAGCCCTGTCGTGACCCGGTGCGGGGATGCTTTGCCTTAGGTCGTCAGCCAGCCGAATTGCTGCGGTTTGCGGCCGGCGGCGGCGTGCAGTCGGACATTCACCAGGGCCGGGCCGTCGAAGGCTTTGGCGTCCGCCAGAGCCTGTTTCAGGTCGGCCGGGTCTTCGACGTAAAAGCCCTTGCCGCCAAAGGCCTCCATCATCAGGTCATAGCGTGCGGCGATGGTGAGGACATGAGCCGGAAGCTGTTCGTCCTTGGGAAACTCATCGATACCGCGACCGATACCGCCATTGTTCAACACCACGATCTTAATCGGCAGTTTGTGGCGGCAGGCGGTCTCGATCTCCATACCGGAGAAACCAAGCGCCGAGTCGCCGGAAACAGAAACCACCGGCTTGTCGCGATGGACGACGGCGGCGGCGATGGCGAAGCCCATGCCGATGCCCATGGTGCCATAACTGCCGGCGTCGAGACGCAGGCGCGGCGAGGCGTTCGGCAACTGGGTGCGGCCGATATCCATGGTGTTCGCGCCTTCACCGATGATGATCGTGTCCTCGGTCATCGCCTCCCGAATGTCCTTCAAGGCCCGGTAGTAGTTGGTCGGGCTGGAATTGTCGTCGATCATCGGTTGGATCTGGGCGGCGTTGGCATCGGCCTTTTCCTTCAAGGCCGAACGCCAGGCGGTGTCGCCCGGATAGAACCACTGGCGATTTTCCAGAGCCTGATTAAGCTGCCCGGTGATCGCCTTGCCGTCACCGACCAGCGGCACTGCGGTTGGCTGATTGTTGCCGATCGCCTCATGCGAGATGTCCAGCTGGATGATCTTCACGCCTTCCTTGAAGCGCGGCTTCGAGCCGAAATGCATGATCCAGTTGAGCCGGGCGCCCATCAGGAAGATCACATCGGCTTCCTTGAGGGCATGGCTGCGCGCCGCGCCAACCGAGAGCGGATGATTGTCGTCGATCACGCCCTTGCCCATTGGCGAGGCGAGGAACGGCAGCTGGGTGCGTTCGACAAAGGCCCGGACCTCGTCCTCGGCCCGGCTCCAGGCCATGCCCTTGCCGACGATGACCAGCGGGTTTTCCGCGCCTTCAAGAGCATCGAGAGCGGCTTCGATGTTCTCCTGTGGCGCCTGACTGCGCGGTGGCTCGGGGATGTTTGCGACCACGACGGCTTCGGATTCTTCGATTTCGCCCTGGATGATGTCGTCGGGCATGTCGAGATAAACCGCGCCGGGGCGGCCATAGATCGAGTGGCGCACCGCCTGCTCGACGTAAAACGGAATGCGGTACACATGCTCGACCGCGTGGGCGTATTTACAAAACGGCGAGGCGATCTGCACCTGGCGCTCTTCCTGGAACGCCCCCATGCCGTTCTGATAGGTCGGCGACGCGCCGCCGATCAGGATCATCGGCCAACAGTTCTCTTTGGCGTTGGCGAGACCGGCGAGGCCATGCACGACACCGGGACCGGAAACCACCAGACAGGCGCCGGGCCGGCCGGTCATATAGCCAACCGCCTGGGCGGCGTAGGACGCGGATTGTTCGTTACGCATGCCGATATAGGTGATGCCGACCTCGATCGCCGCGGCCGCGATGGGCTGCACAGGGAAACCGACTACGCCGAACATATATTCGACGCCCTGTTGCTTCAAACTCCGCGCCATCAATAGCGCGCCGGTGACCTTAGCCATGTTGAGGCTCTCCCTGCGTTGATGAATTTCTTGATTGTCACGCTAGGCGCGGGACGATATCGGGGCAAGCGCACTGGTGGGTTGATGGCGAACCATTCAGGTGATGATGGGGCCTTCCTGGGGAGCTCCCGATCGCCACGTTTGAGCAAATCCACGATCTATCGATCTTCGGCATCCCGAAACTTGCTGATTGGACCACTGCCCCTGGACGCCCGGGGCGCGGCGTCCTAGAACCGCCATTGTGTAATGGCGGGCCTGGGAGTGCGGCGACGATGGCGATCAACAAGATCATGGACAGCTTCGAGGCGGCGGTCGAGGGGGTCAAGGACGGCGCGACCGTGCTGGTTTCCGGGTTCGGCGGCGCTGGAATGCCAACCGAACTGCTGAACGCGCTTAATAACCAGGGCGCCACGGACCTAACCATCGTTTCGAACAACGCCGGTGTTGGTCGTGAGGGGATCGGTGGGCTGCTGGCCGCCGGCAAGGTGCGCAAGGTGATCTGCTCCTACCCCCGCAGTGGTGGCTCCATCGTTTTCGAGGAAATGTGGGCGGCAGGCGAGGTCGAGTTGGAGTTGGTGCCGCAGGGCACGCTCTCGGAGCGGATGCGTGCCGCCGGCGCCGGCGTCGGGGCCTTTTACACGCCTACCGGTGTCGGCACCCAACTGGCCGAAGGCAAGGAGCTACGCGAGATCGGCGGTCGCCTGCAGGTGCTGGAATACCCGCTTCGCGGCGATGTCGCCTTCGTGCTGGCCAAACAGGCCGACCGTTGGGGCAATCTCATCTATAACAAATCAGCCCGCAATTTCGGCCCGGTGATGGCGGCGGCGGCGGATCTCTGTGTCGTCCAAGTGCCGGAAATCGTCGCATTGGGCGCGATGGACCCCGAGGCGATCGTCACGCCGTCGATCTATGTGGATCGGGTGGTCGAGATGAGCGCTCCCGGCAAGGGCGAAAGCGTTTAGAGGTAACCTCTCAATAGCAGCTCAATAGGTGAACGGACCGGCGCCGGTCTTCTTGGCCTTGGTCACGTGCTCCACCGCTGCGGTCACGCCGCCGCTGGCATGCGGGATGTTCAGATACCCCAGCGTCGCCTCGACCGCGCCCAGCGCACCGTAGAGCATGGGCGCGTTGATATCGCCCATATGAGCGATGCGAAACGCCTTGCCGTCAAATAGGCCCAGCCCTCCGCCAAGCCCGGTCATCATCTCGTCGCGGCAGACGATCCGTAGCTCGTTGGCGTCGATGCCCTCGGCGGTGCGGATCGTCGTGACCCCCATCGAGCGTTCTTTCGGCTCGACGGCATTGAGTGACAGCGCGCCGGCCTGGCCCCAAACCTCGACCGCAGCTTGAGTGGCGCCGGCCAGCACCCGGTGCCGTTCGAAGACGGTCTCCAGGCCTTCCTCGAAAAGCATGTTCAGGGCTTCGCGCATGCCGAACACCATCAACTGCGGCGCGGTGCCGCAGAACTTGCGATAGTGGGCTGCCTCCATCCGGATTTTCCAATCCCAATAATGGCGCGGCATGGCGGCGTTCTTATGAGCCTCCAGCGCCTTATCACTGGCGGCGACGATGCCAAGGCCGGGAGGCATCATCATGCCCTTCTGCGAAGCGCCGACGGTGACGTCGATGCCCCATTCGTCCATCCGGTAGTCGATCGTCCCGAGCGCCGCCACGGTGTCCACCAGCAGCAACGCCGGATGCCCGGCCGCATCGATCGCCGCGCGGATCGCCGGAAGGTCGCTGGTGATGCCGGTCGCGGTGTCGGTATGAATTAGGAGGATACCCTTGATCTCCCCCGTCTTGTCCTGCTTCAGCCGCGCCTCGACCGCTTCCGGTCGGATTGCGCGACGCCAGTCACCGGGGATCCCCTCGACCTTGAGATGCAAGGCCTCGGCCATGGTTTTCCAAGAGTTCGAGAAGTTGCCGCTTTCCGGCACCAGCACCGTATCGCCGGGTGAGAACACATTGGCCAGCGCCGCTTCCCAAGCTCCATGACCATTCGAGGCGTAGAGGAAAATCTCACCTTTGGTGCGGATCACCTTGCGCATGTCCAGGAAACAAGACTTGGACACATCCAGAAAATCCGGATCGGAAAGATCGAGAGTCGACCGGTGCATGGCGTTCATCACGCGATCCGGGACATTGGTTGGGCCGGGGGTGTTGAGAAACTTGCGGCCGCGCTTGATGGACATTCGGAACTCCGGGGTTCTCGATGAAGTAACTTGCCGCCAGTGCCGGGCGTTGGCGCCAGCGGATAATGACGGCGGACAACGGCGGGGTACAGCGGCGGGACAATAACCGCGGCGCTCGGCAAAGAAAAGGCGGAGTTTAGCGGTTTTAACAATTGGTCTGCGATCTCGCTTCGATCAGGGACTTTTCCGAACGTCCGACAAGCCTTAGAGTGCCGCGTAATTCGGATATTTCGGGGACGGCGTGAGATGGCGGTTGAGACGGTGGACGCGGGCCAAACGGCTCCAAATAAGCTCTCGCGCAAGCAACTAGCCTGGCGCGCGGCGCGGGAAATCCCCGATGGCAGCTACGTCAATCTCGGGATCGGGATCCCCACCCAATGCGCCGATCATCTGCCGGATGATCGAGAGATCGTGTTGCATAGCGAGAACGGCGTTCTCGGCTTTGGTCCGCGACCGCCGGAAGGCCAAGAGGACCCGGATCTGGTGAACGCCGGCAAACAGCCGATCACCATGTTGCCGGGTGGTTCTTATTTCGTGCACTCCGACGCCTTCGCGATGATTCGTGGCGGCCATATCGATATTGCCATGCTCGGGGCCTTTCAGGTCTCGGGCTCTGGTGATCTGGCGAATTGGACGACCGATAACCCGACCTTTCCGCCGGGTGTCGGCGGCGCCATGGACCTGGCGGCGGGGGCCAAGCAGGTTTGGGTGATGACCGATCATGTGACCCGCAAGGGTGAGCCGAAGATCG
>JAQBUJ010000200.1 GCA_027623845.1 Pseudomonadota bacterium | reverse complement strand
GGTTGTGGTATAGGCGCCGGTGCTTATGATCCAGACCTTGTCGCCTTCTTTTAATCCGCGCGGCAGATGATAGCCGGAGGTCTCGTACAGCACGTCGGCGCTGTCACAGGTTGGGCCGGCCAAGATGACCGGTCCGCTGTCCTGGTCATCCTTTAAGCTCAGCACGCGATAGCGGATCGATTCGCCCATGGTTTCGGCGAGGCCGGAAAACTTGCCGATATCGAGATAGACCCAGCGCATGTCGTCGCCGATTTCCTTTACTGAAACCAGCACCACCTCCGCCTGGATGACACCGGCGTTTCCGACCAGACCGCGCCCGGGCTCGACGATCAACTGCAGGGAACGATCGGCGAAGGCGTCGCGCACCGCCGCCATGATCGCCGCGCCATAGCCGGATACCGCGATGACCGGTTTGTCGTAATGAGCCGGCATTCCGCCGCCGAGATTGAGCAGGCGCAACGACAATCCGCGGGCGTCAAGGCGATCAAACAACGCCGCGACCGCGTCCAGCACCGGGGCCCATTGTGACGGATCGGTTTGCTGAGAGCCGACATGGAAAGAGATGCCGGCGGCGTCGAGGCCCAGATCTCGCGCCTGTAGCATCAGCGCCTCGGCCATGGCGAAGCTGCAGCCGAACTTGCGGGAAAGCGGCCATTCAGCGCCTTCGCCGTCGGAAAGCACCCGGCAGAAAACCGATGCCCCCGGCGCTGAGCGGGCGATCTTGTGCAGCTCCGCCTCACTATCAAAGGCAAAAAGCGAGACGCCCAACGCATGGACCGCCGCGATATCACGCTCTTTCTTGATCGTGTTGCCATAGCTGATCGCCGCCGGCGTCACGCCGTGATCGAGGCAGAGTTGGATCTCAGGAATACTGGCGCAGTCAAAGGCTGAGCCCAGGGCGACCAATCGGGCAATCACCGCATCGGCTGGATTGGCCTTCACCGCGAAATGAACCCGGGCGCCGCCAAAGGCGTCGCGCAGGTCCAGATAAGCCGCCTCAACGAGATCGAGATCCATCGCCAGACACGGACTATCAAGCTCCGTCGTGGCGAAATACTCGGCGATTTTTGGAGACAGGCTTTCCAGCAGGGCCGGCACCGGGCGATCGGTGTCACTGACCAGGGGCAGATAAGGTTCCGGCAGATAGGGTTCAGCCAGATAAGGTTCAGAAGGTGTACGCGGGTACAAGAGGCGGGTTTGGCCGCCCTCCTGGGGATCAAGCATCGGCAACGTTCCCTCTCGATCGGGCCCAGTGGAGCGATTGCCGCCGGGTCCCAGTCACCAAAAAGGACGCCTCGTCGTAGCGTGGCCAAATGCGAGCCAGGGGCACGTGCGCATGCGTCAAAGACGCTGGGCTTCTACACCCTTTATCAATCCCGCCGCAAGGGACTATTTTTCCAGGGTCAACGCGGCTTTCAGCACTTCCTGGAGCCGCCAGGCGGTGGCCGGGTCACCGGCGCCGGTTAGCCGGTCCGCCAACCAGTGCCGTTGAAAGGCCAGCAGGGCCGAACGGGTCTGGCAGTCCATCTGTCCGCTGGCCTCGAGCGCATAGCCGAGACGGGAGAGACCGTGCTGGGTTTCAGCCATCGAGCCCGCCGTGTAGCGGTCCGGCATCGGGCGACGCTCGGGCCAAACGCCGATGCCGGCGCGCGCCAGTCGAGACCAGTCGAATAGCTCGCCGGGGTCTTCCTTGCGATCCGGCGCCACATCTGAATGACCAAGCACCCGATGCGCCGGGATCGGCTGGCGTGCGAGAATTTCCAGGCAAACACCCTCAAGCGCCTGCATCTGCGCCTCGGGGAAGGCACGGTAGCCGAACGCGTGGCCTGGATTGACCAGTTCGATGCCGATCGAGCCACTGTTGATATCGCTCTCGCCCGCCCAATACCCCTGGCCGGCGTGCCAGGCCCGACGGGCCTCCTCGACCAGTTGCAGGACCGTGCCGTCCTCGTCGATCAGGTAATGGGCGCTGACCTCAGCCTGGGGATCGCACAGCCGCCGCAGCGCCGCCTCGGCGGTGCGCATGCCGGTATAGTGCAGGACCAGCATGTCGATCGGGCGCCCGTCCGGCCGGGGGCCATGGTTCGGCGATGGCCGTTGGACGATTTCCGCCCGCCCCGGTCCCGCGCGCTCCGGCCCCCCGGGCCTCTTCATCCTGCCCGAGCCTCTTCCAAGGCCTCGCGGCGGGCTTCCAGCTCAAGCCAGCTTTCCTCGGCCTGCTCCAGCTCCGCCGCCGCCGCCGCCAACCGGTCGCTGGTGCGGGCAAAAGCCTTGGGATCGCGAGAATAGAGGCCGGGATCAGCGAATTTTTCGCGCAGGGTCTCGATTTCAGCCTCAAGCCCGGCGATGGTGTCCGGCAAAGCGTCGAGCGCCCGCTGTTCCTTGAATCCAAGCTTAACCAACGGGAGCTTTTTTTGCGTTTTACCCGCCGGAGTGTCTGATTTGCGTCTGGTATCGCGCGCCGACGTCCCGGCGTCCGGCTCCGGTCGCTGCCGCAGATAGTCGGAATAGCCGCCGACATATTCCTCGATCCGGCCATTGCCCTCGACCACGATGGTCGAGGTCGCCACCCGGTCCAGAAAGTCGCGATCATGGCTGACCAGCAGGATCGTCCCGTCATAATCCGCCAGCACTTCCTCCAGCAGTTCCAGAGTCTCGACATCCAGATCGTTGGTCGGCTCATCAAGCACCACCAGATTGTGCTTTTGAGCGAACAGACGCGCCAGCAACAGCCGGTTTCGCTCACCGCCCGACAGCGTGCGGACCGGGCTGGTCGCCTGGCGATCCTCGAACAGGAAATCCCGCAGATACGAAACCACATGGCGCGGCCGGCCACCAACCTCGACGGTATCACCGCCGCCGGGACACAGGGTCGCCCAGGGTGTGGTATCGGGGTTCAGGCTTTCGCGCTTCTGATCGAAATAGACGGTCTCGACCCCGAACCCGACGCGGACCCGGCCGCTATCCGGCGCCTCGGTGCCGATCAACATGCGCAGCAACGTGGTTTTACCCGCCCCATTGCGCCCGATCAGGCCGATCCGGTCGCGGCGGCGCACCAAGGTGGAGAACCGGTCGGCGATCACCGTCTCGGAACCATCATCGGCGGTATAGCGCTTGCAGACGTCCAACGCCTCCAGCACCAACTGGCCGCTGCGATCGGTCTCCTTCAGGGTGAACTGAACATTGCCCTGACGCTGCAGCTTCTCAACCTTTTCACGCCGCAGCCCCTGCAGGGCCCGCACCCGGCCCATGTTGCGCTTGCGCCGGGCGGTCAGCCCCTCGCGCAGCCAGCGGGTTTCCTCGACCAGCTTTTTATCCAGACGACGACCCTCGGTCTCCTCGTCCTCCATCACCTTGTCGGCCCATTTGGCAAACTCGGAGAATCCAGCGCCGTGACGGCGCACCAGGGTCCGGTCGATCCAATAGGTCCGGTTCGAAAGTTTTCTCAAGAAAGCCCGGTCATGACTGATCAGCAACAGTCCGCCGCGGTACCGTTGCAATTCACTCTCCAGCCACTCGATGGTCGGCAGATCCAGATGGTTGGTCGGCTCGTCCAGCAACAACACCTCGGGCCGCGCCACCAGCGCTCGGGCAATCGCCACCCGGCGCGACTCGCCGCCTGAAAGCGTGTCGACCAATCGGTCCGCGTCAAGATTGAGATGTACCAGAACCGCGTCGACCTCATGCTCGCGCGGGCGGCCCTGATCCTCCTCAGGCAAGGCATCGGCGACATGCGCCCAGACCGTCACGCCAGGCGGCATCGCCGGGTCCTGCGGCAAATAACCGATCCGGGCGCCGGGCTGCACAAAGCGCTCACCACCATCGATCTCGATCTCGCCGGCCAAGGCGCGCATCAAGGTCGACTTACCACTGCCGTTGCGCCCAACCAGACAAATCCTGTCCCCCGGCGTTACCGCGATATCGGCGTCGCGGAACAACACCTTGTCGCCATAGGCCAATGCCGCGCCGCGCAGGGCGATGATCGGGGGGGTCTTGGAGGACGGTCGTTCAGCCATGCGCAGTGGATATCGGGGCGCGCGGGTGAGATCAAGGGGAAGCAGGCGGTGGGGGCCTTGGCGGCGCCCGAATTTCTCACCCCGGCTCTCGCCTATGCAAGGGCGTCGCGAACACCGAGGCGACCTTCGCCGCCGGCGCGCGGACGATTTCGTTCAACAGCGCGCAGATGCCGATATGGGCCGGCTCACGCATACCGTCGGTGACCGGAATTGGGGTGCAACCGAACCCGTCGACACCGCCGGCATCGATACAGCGGTGCAGCATCCGCGATTCGGTATCGGTGTCATGCATGACCTCCGGCCGCTCCAGCATCGCAGCAAGCGACGCGGCGATGGCGCTGGCGCCCCAGTTGGAGACCGCTGCCGTCACCAGCACATCGACGACGGTGCCGTCGGTCGCCTGCTCGCCAAAGGGCAGCACCCGGCGCGGCACCTCGGCGATGGCGCCGAAGCCGATCTCGTTGCCCCGGTCGCCGATACCGATGGTCAGCACGCCGCGCCGCTCAGCCTCGTAAAAGAACTCGGCAGCCTTGATCACGCAGTCGGAATTATCCTCGCCGCCGACCATGCAATACAGACCCTCGGCGTTCGGGCCATTTTTCTCGACCGAGAGAATCGCCTTAGGGTCATAGGTATCGAACAATCGCTTGGCCTCGGATCGGGCATCCTCGAGCGGGATCGGGATCGGAACGATGACGCAATTCGGGATTTTCGGATGCGGCGGTCTCGGCGCCCTGGCGATATCATCCTCACTCAGCACGTTGAGCCCCGCCGCCCGGCAAGCCGCCGTCGTACAGGGCACCATTTCCGCCTCGGTCAACACGATCATCCGGGCGCCGAGCCCAAGCGCCAGCGCGCGACCCAGAATCGCCGCGCCGATCGGCCCATCGGTCTCGCCATAGGGATAGCAGCCGGGCATCAACCAGCCCGAGGTGACGAGAAAATACCCACCCTCTCCAAGCGCCGCCCGTAACCGCTCCGCCGCCAACCAGGCAAGCGGCGCGCCATGATGCGCCCGGGCCGCGTCGTGGATCGAGGCGATTACGCCATAACCGCTGATATCGAGATTGACCAACCGGTCGATATTCTCGGCGATCAGCCCGTGCAACGGATCATTGCTGACCATGGCGTCCCCAATCCTGAGTGTTACCCGACGTTCGGGCTATACGTCCCCCGACCAACCGCGCAGAGCTTGCCGTTATCATCATGCACATCGATATCCACGACCGCGACGGTGCGGCCCAACCGCCGCGTCGTTGCGGTGGCGGTCAGCGCGGTGTTAGAGGCGGGACGTAGAAAATCGACCCGGAAATTGATCGTCGGCACGCCGCCGCCAACCTTCATGACCAATGCATAATCTCCGGCGATGTCGATCAACGCGGCGATCGCCCCGCCATGATACTGGCCGGTGCCGGCGCGGCGCTCAAACTCCGGGCGCATCGGCATGCGAATGACGATCTCGTCCTTGTCCAGATCCATCGAGACGACCTCGAGTTTCATGAAGGCGATATAGGGCGAGTCGTCCAGAAGCGTCTGGACCTGCTCCTGATTCAAAGGGTCTGCCATGTCTTATCTTCCAATCACGGATTAATCACGACCTTGCCGAAGACCTCTCGGTCCTCCAGCAGGCGAATGCCCTCAGCCGCCTCGGTCAACGGCAGGGTCTTGTCGATCACCGGGTTCATCTTGCCGGCCTGGATATAGTCCATCAGGTGAACCAGATCCTCACGCTCCCAGGAATTGGAGCCCAGGACCTGCAATTCGAAAGTCCAGATGAAACGGATATCGGTTTTCGGATCAAATCCGGCGGTGGCGCCGCAGGTCAGCATCCGACCACCGCGCTTCAACGCCCGAAGCGACGGCACCCAGGTGTCGCCGCCGGTGAAGTTGACCACCATGTTGACGCCGCCTTCGAAGCCGCGGCGACCGGGTTTGCCATAGAGACCAAAGACCCCCTTGTGGAATTCGTTATCCATATAGGTCATCGCATGGTCGGCGCCGAGCTCCTTCAGCTTGTTCATCTTGTCGTCGGAGCTGGCGCAGATCACCACCTCGGCGCCGGCCATCTTGGCCAGCAGCAGTGCACCGGTTCCCACGCCGCCGGAAGCGCCAAGGATCAAAACTTTCTCGCCGGCCTGAACCTTGCCGACCGTCATCATCATCCGGTGCGCGGTGCCATAGGCCACCGGCAGGCTGGACGCCTGATCATGGGTGACGCCATCGGGAACGCGCACGAGCTGGTGGGTCGGCGCGCGGCAATACTCCGCCAAACCACCATGGATGGTCTCGCCGACCAAGCCGCCCTCGACCCGGTTCCGCGGATCGATCAGGACCCGGTCGCCCACCTTCCAGTCGGTAACCTCGGTCCAGATCTCGGCAATGT
>JAQBUJ010000199.1 GCA_027623845.1 Pseudomonadota bacterium | reverse complement strand
GCGGCGGTGGAAGCGGGGTTGGCGGATCTTGGAGCGGGTTGATTGAGCCTTTTTCGCCGCCGGGCACGGGGTTCGTGCCGGAACGCGGCAATCGGATAACCAAGGGAGTTCCGATGAGCGAGCAAGTACGATTCGGTGGAACGGATTCTTATATCGCCACCGAGGATTTGATGGTCGCGGTGAACGCGGCGGTCACGTTGGAGCGACCGCTTTTGGTCAAGGGCGAGCCAGGCACCGGCAAGACGGTTCTGGCCCATGAGATCGCGGCGTCGTTAGGCAAGCCGTTGATTGAGTGGCACGTCAAGTCGACCACCAAGGCACAGCAAGGCCTTTACGAATATGATGCGGTCTCGCGCCTGCGCGACAGCCAGCTCGGTGAGGAGCGGGTGCATGACATCGGCAATTATATTCGGCGCGGCAAGCTCTGGGACGCCTTCATGGCTGATGAGCAGGTGGTTCTGCTGATCGACGAAATCGATAAGGCGGATATCGAATTTCCAAACGATCTGTTGCTTGAACTCGATCGCATGGAGTTCTTCGTCTACGAGACCAAGGAACTGGTGAAGGCCAAGCAACGGCCCATCGTCATCATCACTTCGAACAATGAAAAAGAGCTGCCGGACGCCTTTTTGCGGCGCTGCTTTTTCCACTATATCCGCTTCCCCGACGAGGAAACCATGGAGCGGATCGTCCATGTGCATCATCCGGATCTGAAGAAGGATCTGTTGCGCGAGGCATTGACTGCATTCTTCGAAGTGCGCGAGGTGCCGGGCTTGAAAAAGAAACCTTCGACGTCCGAGCTGCTTGATTGGATCAAGCTGCTGGTGGTCGAGGACATCCCGCCCGAGGCGCTGAAGCTGAAGGACAAGAAGGACATCATCCCGCCGCTCTATGGCGCCTTGCTGAAGAACGAGCAGGATGTTCATCTGTTTGAACGCCTCGCCTTTCTGGCGCGCCGGGAGGCTCGGAGCTAAGGCGATGGTGTCCTGGCGGCGGTGGCGAGCGGTTGGAACTTGTCTGGCGGTGGTATTGGCGCTGATCTTGGCGGGGCCATCGCCGGTACTGGCCGGGCGTTTCGCTGAGACGGCGCGGGACGAACTCATCGCGTTGGGCAGGCATGCCGGCTATATCAACGCCACGGTAATTCCCTGCGGCGGCGACGAAGCGGAGGTCGGTTATTTCTCCGATCAGGTGCGCAAGATGCTTGTGGCGATCGGCGCGGACGAGGCGGATTTAGCCATCGTTGTCGAAGCGATGGTCAAAGCCAGGGCGAACGCCAAGCCCCTGGGTCGCGATTGCACCGATCAAGGCGGTATGGAATTGTCGTCCAAGCTGCTGCAATTGCGCGATGCGGTCCGGGATGCGGAGAAGTAACATCAGGAAGTGACGTCGGCGGGTGACGCCGCCCCTACGGAAGGTATTATCGATCCATGTTCACGACCTTCTTCTACTCGCTCAAGAAAGCGGAGATTCCGGTCTCGCTGAAGGAATATCTGACCCTGCTGGAGGCGGTGAAACAGGGGGTTGCCGACTATTCCATCGACAGCTTCTATTATCTTTCGCGCGCCAGCCTGGTGAAGGATGAACGGCATATTGACCGTTTTGACCAGGTTTTCGGGCATTGTTTCAAGGGCTTGGAACTGCTGGATGAATTGTTCGGTAAGGATATCCCGGAAGACTGGTTGAAAGCGATGGCGCAGCTGCATCTCTCCGACGAGGAGAAGGCGCAGATTGAAGCGATGGGCGGCTGGGACGAGTTGATGGAGACGCTGAAGAAGCGTCTGGAAGAGCAAAAAGCCCGGCACCAGGGCGGTAACAAGTGGATTGGCACGGCTGGTAAATCGCCGTTCGGCGCCCAGGGATACAATCCCGAGGGGGTGCGGATAGGTCAGGAGGAAGGCCGCAACCGCCGCGCCGTCAAGGTCTGGGACAAGCGCGAGTACAAGAACCTGGATGATACGGTCGAGATTGGCACCCGCAACATCAAGGTGGCGCTGCGCAAGCTCCGCCGGTTCGCCCGCGAGGGGGTGGCCGATGAACTGGACCTGCCGGACACCATTTCCTCGACCGCCCGCAATGGTGGCTTTCTGGATATCAAGATGGTTCCCGAGCGTCATAACGCGGTGAACGTGCTGTTGTTCTTCGATGTCGGCGGTTCCATGGACCCCTATGTCAAACTGACCGAGGAGCTGTTCTCAGCGGCGCGGAGCGAGTTTAAGCATCTGGAGTATTTCTACTTTCACAACTGTCCCTACGAGGGTTTGTGGAAAGACAATCGCCGGCGCCATATCGAGAAAATCCCGACCTGGGAGGTGCTGAACACTTATGGCGCCAACTACAAATGCATTTTCATCGGTGACGCCTCGATGAGCCCCTACGAAATTACCGTCGCCGGCGGCAGCGTCGAACATATGAACCCGGAGCCGGGCGCGACTTGGGTCCAACGTTTCAAAAGCCATTTCAACCGTTGTATCTGGCTCAACCCGACCCAGGAAAAGTATTGGCGCTACACACGATCGATCGAGATGGTCGAGGAATTGCTGGACGGGAATATGTACCCGTTGACCATCGGCGGCCTTGACCGGGCCATTCAGGAATTGAAATCGTGAACGATCAGCCGCTGGACCCGCGCGAACATCCGTTTCGCGAGAGTGTGGCGGCGTCCTATTTACAGGGCAAGGTCGACGCTGAGCGGTTCGTCGATGGTCAGATCATGAAGGTAACAGCCGGTGTGGCGCCGTTGCGCGGCGCGCCTGAGGCCGCTGCCAGCCGGATTTCCGAGCTGTTATTCGGTGAAAACTTCACAGTTTATGATCGGATTGGCCCCTGGGCCTGGGGGCAGTGTCAAACCGACGGTTATGTCGGTTTCGCGCCGGCGGATGGATTGGCGCACGATACCGTTACCGCGACCCACGAGGTCTCGGCGTTGCGAACCTATGCGTTTGAAAAGCCCGATCTGAAGAGTTGGCCGGTCACGACTTTGCACATGACCAGCCGCCTGGCGGTATCCGATGAGGCGCATGGCTACTGTTTGACCGATGCCGGCGGATGGGTATCCCGGCGGCATCTGATGCAGATTGGCGCTGGGGCGGGGCTGGCGGATACCAAGAGTGATCTCATCACCGCCGCCCGATGTTTTCTCGGCGCGCCCTATCTATGGGGGGGGCGGTCCAGCCTGGGGGTGGATTGCTCGGGCCTTGTTCAGTTGGCGCTGATGCGGTCTGGGCGCTCGGCACCACGCGATTCCGATCAACAGGAGCGCTGCGTTGGCGCGATCGTGGAAAACGGCATTGCCGACGTTCAGGCGGGGGACCTGTTGTTCATGAAGGGGCATGTGGTGGTGGTGTCCGGACCGGACCGGGTTCTGCACGCCAATGCCCACCACATGTGCGTTGCGGAAGAACCGCTTGACCGGTTCCTCGCGCGCGTGGCGGCCATGGGCCTTGCCATAACAACGGTGCGCCGGCTCTGAGCGCCCAAAACGTGCGCCAAACCTTTATGCGTGAATGAAGGTTTCGAGCCCGCCCGGATCCAATCGATAAAAACCGTCCTGGGGCTCGTCCAACGCCAGGAATTCAGTTGGCTCCAGCCCGCGCCATAGCCCTCGAAACACCCGGTTATGGGCGCCGTGGGCGACCACGACGAGCGGTCGCTGCGCTGGTAGCTCGGCCAGAAAATCGCCGACACGGTCGCCAACCTGCATATAGCTCTCGCCGCCGGGCGGCACGAACCGCCATTTGTCGTCGAGCCGGCTTTGCCAGGTCTCGCCGTGGTCGGCGCGAAGTTCATCAATGTTCAGACCGTCCCAGATGCCGAAGGTCACCTCTTTCAGCCGATCGTCGAAGACAATGGTCTCGGGGTCATGGGCAATCGCATCGGCGATGATCGCCGCGGTTTGTCGGGTCCTACCCAGCGGGCTGGCGAAAAACACCGCCGGCGCCACGCCATCGAGTTCCCGCGCCAAGGCCTTGCCCATGGCTTCGGCCTGTTGCACGCCCCGCAATGTCAAAGGCGTGTCCATGTGCCCCTGCAGCCGCTTGGCCCGGTTCCAGATCGTCTCTCCGTGGCGCAGCAGATACAGCGGGCCGGTTGTAGCCATACTCATGGAAGCGTTACCTCGATTACCTCAATCCCGTCGTCGCGCAGCCGGTGAAAAGCCTCTTGCGGTCGGTCGAGCGCAAAGGTTTCCTGCTCGTTGAGATTCAGCTGAAGGCCGCGCAGGATCTTGATGGCGACCCCATGCGAAACCACGACATGCGTGCCGCCCTCGACCTTCCAATGCTCAAGCAACGGGTTGACCCGGTCCTGCACCATCTGGCTGCTTTCGCCGTTGGGGTGGCGAAAATTCCAGGGATCTTTCCGGCGGATCTCAGCCTCTTTGGGAAAATCGCGCGCCAACTCGCGCCAACCGGCATAGCCGTCCCGGTCGCCCAAGGTGATTTCCTTCAACCGATCGTCGAAGGTAATCGTCTCGTAGTCATGCTCGATGACGTCGCAAATGATCGCTGCGGTTTGCCGGGTTCGGGGCAATGGGCTGGCCCAGAACTGAAAGTCGGCGCCGTCAACCAACGGCCGCAAGGCATGGCCGACGGCCTCGGCCTGTCGGGTGCCGTGCAAGGTTAGCGGAGAGTCAGCCTGGCCCTGCAACCGACCAATCCGGTTCCAGGTGGTTTCTCCGTGGCGAATGAGATAGATCGTGGCGGACATTTTGGACCGAATGTTGGGATGAAAAGGCGGCATTTCATAGCATCCTACGGGCCGGCGCCCAAGGCCTAAGGGAGGAGGAGAAGACGGCGCTTGATTGGTTCCACGATCGTCCTATGGTCAGCCGGTCAAAATCCGCGTGACCAGAGCTTGGAGTTTCCGATGCCGGACAACCTCGACCTTTCGACCCTGCGTGGGTCGGTGACCTCTCTGGCTGAAACCGATATTGTTGAGGTTGCCATCCATGGCTGGGATCGCCAGGGGCTAATCCCGTTGTGGTTCGGCGAGGGTGATGTGCCGACCCCGAGTTTTATCTCCGATGCGGCGCATGCGGCGCTGGTGCGCGGCGAGACCTTTTATACCGACCAAAACGGCATCGCCGATCTGCGCGACGCCTTGCGGTTCTACAACAAGCGGATCTTTGATGTCGACCTTTCGGACGACCGCATTACCGTGACCAATTCAGGCATGATGGCGATCGCCTTGGCCATGCAGATGCTGATCGAGGCGGGAGACGAGGTCGTGGTGATCGGGCCGGTCTGGCCGAACATCTATTCAACCATCGAGGTCAATCAGGGCGTCGCGACCCATGCCACGATCCGGCTGTCCGAGGACGGGTGGAATCTTGATCTGGATGAGTTGTTCGCCGTCGTTACCGAACGCACCAAGGCGATATTCCTGAATTCGCCGGGTAATCCAACCGGTTGGATCATGCCTGAGGCTGATCAGGTTCGATTGCTTGATTTCGCCCGCGAGCGCGATATCTGGATCCTTTCCGACGAGGTCTATCACACTCTGGTCTTCGACCGGCCGGTCGCCTCCTCGATGCTGCAACTGGCCGAGCCACACGACAAGGTGATTGCGATCAACAGTTTTTCGAAATCATGGCTGATGACCGGATGGCGCATGGGATGGATGGTGCATCCGGAGGGGTTGAGACCGACCATCGCCAAGCTGATCCAGATTTCAACATCGGGGGTGCCGCAATTCATTCAGCGGGCTGGGATCGCCGCGCTGACCGGTGGCGATGCAGTGATCAAGGATCTACGCACGCGCTGTCAAACCGGTCGAGATGTTGTTTTTGACCGGTTGGAGACCTGGCCGCGGGTGCGGGCAACGCGGCCGAATGGTGCCTTCTATGCGTTTTTCGCCGTCGACGGCATGACCGACTCTCTCAGTTTTTGTAAGGAGCTGATCGATCGCTGCAATGTCGGCCTAGCCCCCGGCAGTGCGTTCGGGCCCAGCGGTGAGGGCTATCTCAGGCTATGTTACGCCTCGACGCCGGAGAAGCTGCACCAGGCCATGGACGCGCTGGAAACGGTGATTGGTGGACGCTGAGGCGACAATTCACGCCGCCCAGCGCCGACGCTTCGCTTTTATCGGGAAATCCGGTAGAATTGACCTGATTTAACCGCGAGGCGGCAACCATGGCTCTGCCACCAACCAATACCGGGGCGCCAAGTGAAACCCGGGCCGAGTTGATCCGCCGGATTTCCCGCCCGGCATCGCGCCCGACGCCATCGACGGCGCCGTTGATTGATCAGACCCCGTCCCGGGTCGACGAACAATCACCGCTGCCGCAGCCGGGCTTTCTGCTTCGTACCGCGACCACCGAGGCGGAGATCGAGGCGCAATTAACCCGGCTGCGCAGCTTGATCGCCAACGATAATATCGATCCGAACGCCCCCGTGGGCTC
>JAQBUJ010000198.1 GCA_027623845.1 Pseudomonadota bacterium | reverse complement strand
TGAAGAACGTTTGGATTCCGACGGTCTCCAGGATCGGCATCCGCTTGACCGCCGCCTCCAGAATCGGGGCGAAATGGTCGATATCCTCGGGCAGTTGATCGAAGCAGAAATCCTCGGGGATGCCGTCCATGCCCCAGGGTTTGGCCACCGGTTCGAATCCGCCGACCAATAGCTTGCCGGCGTCTTCCTTGAAATAGCTGCATTCGTCCGGCACCCGCAGCACCGGTAGGTTCCGGGCCAGGCCGGGGATCGGCTCGGTGACGATGTAGAAATGCTCGGTCGCGTGCAGCGGGACGCCAACCCCCGCCATGGCGCCGACCTCGCGGCCCCACATGCCGGCGCAGTTGACCACATAGTCGGCTTCGATATCACCGAACGCGGTCGCCACACCGGTGACCCGCCCATCCTTTTGATGCACACCGGTGACCTTGACGTTCTCCAGCACCGTGGCGCCGTTCATCCGCGCGCCCTTGGCCAGCGCCAGCGCGATATTACCTGGATCGGCCTGACCGTCGCCGGGAATGAACACCCCGCCGACACCGTCCGAGACCTCAAGCAGCGGGTATTTCTCCTTACACTCGGCGATGCTCAGAACATGCGCCTCGAGACCGAACGACCCGGCCATCGCCGCGCCGCGCGCCAATTCCTCAAGGCGGTCCCCGGTCAGCGCCAGCGCCAGCGAACCGAAGCGCCGATAGCCGGTCGCGACCCCGGTCTCAGCCTCCAACCCGTCATACAGCTCGGCTGAATAGGCGGCGAGGCGGGTCATGTTATAGGTCGCGCGCAACTGACCAATCAGCCCGGCGGCATGCCAGGTGGTGCCGCTGGTGAGCTGCTTGCGCTCCAGCAACACGACATCTTTCCAGCCCAGCTTGGCCAGATGATAGGCGAGCGAACAGCCGATCACCCCGCCGCCGATGATTACCGCCCGCGCCTTGCTTGGAATGTCCGTCACGGCTGTCTCCCGGTGCTGGGTTTCGCTGCTTTGGCAACAGGACACGATCTGCGGGCGCGACTCAAGCCGAGGATCGTCAATTCAGGTTGGTTTCTTGATAACGCCAGGTCTCCTGGCCAAGCCCGACATAGCGCCGCCAACGTTCCAGTTCGGCGTCGATGCGGGCGCGGCGCGGTTTGCTCATGGTGACCTTGGGCTCCAGCCATAAGCCAAGCACGTCCAACGAATCGGCGTCGCGGTTGTTCTTGATCTCGATTCGCCCGATCAGCTGGTCACGCTCCAGCATCGGATAGACGTAATAGCCGTATTGGCGCTGCGCCGCCGGCACGTAGATCTCGATGCGGAAATCAAAGCCGAACAGCCATTGCGCACGCTTGCGATCGCGCAGGATCGGATCGAAGGGCGAGAGAAACCGTACCCGGGCCGGCGGCGGCGCTGCCCGCTCCAACATCCCGGCGATATCGGGATCGGCGAACATCTCGAGGGTATCGCCATCAGCGCCTTCGACCTCGATCGTGCGGACCGCGTTGCGGCCCGGCCCCTCGCACCAGGCTTTGGCCTCGGCGGGGCGCACCGCCTCCCAGTAGTTGGCGATCTCGCGGTGACCGGCAAAGCCGACCCGCTCCAACGCACTGGCGCAGTTCCAGTCGAGGAACTCCTCCGGTCCCGGCTCATGCGCGCGATGTTGCTCCGGGATCACCCGTTCGGTCAGGTCGTAGACCTTTTGAAAGCCTTCGCGCCCGGTCACGGAAAGCTGGCCGGTGCGCCACAGGAAAACCAGCGCCGCCTTCGAGGGATGCCAGCCCCACCAGGCCGAAGCTGATGGGTCCATGCCCTCGGGCGGTTCCGGATTGTCGGATTTTAGATCGCGGGCCATGACCGGGCCGTGTTCGGCGACGTGCTCCAGGACCTTGGCGCAGACCGCGTCCGGGTTGTCGCCGATGCGATCCCGCCACCAGGCCTGGCCCATGATCCGGTCGCGGGCCCGCTCGAAGCGCGGCTTCCAATAGGGAAAGAACCGCACCGGAATGATCGAGGCGTCGTGGGTCCAGTTCTCGAACAGGGTGCGTTCGCTCTCCACGTGATGGTCGAGCCAACTGGGTTTGTACGCACCGGCTCGGGAAAACAGGATGTGGTGATGCGCCCGTTCGACGGTGCGGATGCTGTCGATCTGGACAAAACCGACCCGCTCGACCAGAGCGGCGACATCGCCCCGGCGCAACGGGTCCGAGCCGGTTTGCGAGAGCCCATGCAGCGACAGGAACAGCCGGCGGGCATCGGTATTTGATAGACGATCGGTCATGGCGCTCTCAGGGTGCTCTCGGGGTATTCTCGTTTGGGGGAGACGCCGCCGACCCGGTATCACGTGACACCCGATTCGGGTCCGGATTTGGCCCCCAATCCAGCCGGGGGCGACCAGCACGGGCAGCGTCGAGCGCGGCGACGAAGAAGTCCTCATGCTCGCGGACCACCGCGTCTCGCCGGAACAGCCGCGGGCTATTAGCCGATAGCTTGGCGCAGACCGCCGCGCGAAACGCCGGATCGGTGGCGCAGGCGACTGCGATATCGGCATAGTCAGCGCCGGTCTCAGCCACCAGTTCCATGGTTTCCAGGATGCGCATCCAGCCAATGGTGATCCGGCCCCGTACATGTGGGCTTGCATGGGTCACCGTGGGAACGCCCAGGGCCAGGGATTGGATCGTCGTGTTGCCGCCGCTGAAATACGGCGTATCGAGGATCACGTCCGAGAGCGAGAGCAGCGTGTAGTAGCGCTCCTTCGTCATTCGCTCGAGCCAGACCACCCGCCCGGCGATCGGCCCCAGGGAGTGTTCCAGGCGTTCAGCCAATTGCCGGGTGCGATGCGCCGAGCGGTCACGCAACAACAGTAACAGACCGTTTGGATCGCGCTCCAGGATACCGCGCAGCATGGCGTCGAAATGCGGATGGAACTTGAACAGGGTCTGTGGGCAGAAATATAGGTTGCGATCCTCGGGCAGGTTGAAATCGGCGCGGTTGCCGGGCTTGGCTTGCGGTTCCTGGATGTAGAAAAACGCGACATCGCCAAGCCGCACGCAGGCCTCGGTATAGTGGTCCCGGTAATCCGCCGGCTCCTGCCAGGCGCTGGAGATGAAATAGTCGACATTGGCGATGCCGGTGGTGACCGGATGGCCCTGAAGCACGCATTGCACCGGCGCCAGGCGAGCGAAGGCGAGGTAATAGGACAGCGGCTCCATACCGATATCGCAATAGACCAGGATATCCAGTTCCGCCGCGGCGATCATTCGCCGAGCCAGCTCCAGTTCGTTTGGCACGACGATGAAGTGGTCCGGCCCGGCGCCGGGCGGGAACACGGATGTCGCAGATTGCGGCTGATTGCTGACCACGAACAACTCGAAGCGCTGGCGATCAAGGTTCTGGATCACTCCCTCGGCGATGTAGCGGATTGAATGGTCGTGCAGGAAGACCGAGAAGAAGCCGATCTTGATCCGCGCGGCCCGGTCAGGCGATGGCGGCGCGGCGCAATGCGGTGCCTGCCAGGCGAGATCCGGGCAAAGCGCCAGATAGGTTGTCGCGATTGATGACTGGATCTGGCGATCATTGCGGCCATGATAGGCGAGATAGAAGTTCGACAGCCCGACCTCGCGCATCGGATCACCAATGCCGCCGCCGGAGGTTCGGAGCGCCGCGAGCTTGGAGATGATATCGGCGCGGATCGCATCAATCTCCTCATCCGAGTCGACGATCGTGTTGAAGCTCATCGCCGCCTTGAAAGCCAGACCGGCGTTTTCAGGCTCCAGTTGGAGCGCCCGGTCATAGGCCGCCCTAGCGCCGGCCATATCCGCCAAGTCCGCGAGTTGCACGCCCCTGTTGCGATGCGCCACCGCCAGATCGGGCATCACCATCAGGGCTTTGGCGTGGGCGGCGAGGACCAGGTCGGCGCGCCCGGACGGCTTCAGCGCCGCGCCGAGATTGGTCCAGGCGCCGGCATTGGCTGGGTCGATCATCAGCGCATGCTTGAAAACCGAAATCGCCTGATCCGAGCGGCCCATGGCGTGCAGCACCCCGCCCAATCCGTCATGGTGGTTGGCATTGCCGGGCTCCAGCTCAACCGCGCGTTTGGCATGTGAAAATGCGGCGTCATGCTCGCCTAACCGCGCCAGAAGTTTCGCCAGATTGGCTTCGGCGTCGGGATAGGCGCCTCTGGCGATCGTAGCGTGTTGGTAATGACGACGCGCGGACCCAGGCGCGCGCGACGCCGCCAGCCCAATCGCGCTTGACGTCGCCAGAAGGTTGGCCAGGTTGTTTGCGGCGACGGAAATATCAGGCGCTGTTATCAAGCACCGTCGGTAGTGGCTTTTCGCCTCCTCGGCCTGACCGGCTGCGGCCAAAAGGTTACCGATCTGCAATTGGAATGCCGCGCGGTCGGGACAGGCCCGCGACGCCAACCTGGCGACCTCAAGCGCGATCTCGGCAGCGCCGGCGCGGGATGCCGTTTCGATGGCCTGGACACAGATTGCCCGACCGGCTTCATCGCACAGCAACCGTTCGGCGGCGTCCAAGGCCAGGTCCCGGCGTCGCAGATCAAGGGCGATCTGGAACAGCAGTCCGCGCGCATTGGTGTCAGGGGATTCGAGCCCGGCGGCCCGGCGGAGCGGTTCTATCGCATCGGCGATAGCGCCTCGGCGCACGCGAAGCTGGGCGAGGTTGAGGGCTGGCTCCAGGCTCGCGGGTTCGTTTTGTGCGACGCCGGCCAGGGCTTGATCGAGGACGTCTTCGGCGGCATCGCCAAAGCCCTGCTCGTCGAGGGCGATGGCCAGCAGATTGGCGACGGTCGGATGCTGGTCCGAGGCGGTGAAGGCTTGGCGATAGAGGGCCGTCGCCTCGGCCAGGGCGCCGCCGCGATGCAGGGTCAAGGCTCGGTCGATGGTCTCCTGGAGGCTCATGGCGTTGAGTCTACCCGTCGCGACGGGGATTGATCCAGTGCCGCCGTCAATCGCTGGTTTTACGCCCGGGTCGGACCAAGGTCAGGCAGAACAACAAGCCCAGCAGGCTCAACCCACCGATCATCATGCCCATCGGCAGCGGCGTGCCGTCATGCAACAAGCCGACCGCGACGCCGGCAGCCGCGCCCAGCATCATCTGCCAAAATCCAAACAGCGACGCCGTGGTGGCGGCCAGCTTCGGGAACGGCTCCAACGCGCCGGCGATGGCGTTGGCGCCGACGAAGCCCAGGCTGCCGACCACCGTTATCATCGGCAGAACCACACCAACTATGCCCCCCACCTCAAACGCCGTCGCCAGCAAGAGCGCCAGCCCGCCGCCCGCTGATATCAGGCTGCCAACCCGCAGCATGGCCAGAGCGCCGAAACGGACAACCACCCTGGTATTGATGAAATTGGCGGCGATGATCCCCACCACATTGAGCGCGAACAGCAACCCGTAATGCTGCTGTGGGACGCCGAAGACGGTGATGTAAACGAAGGGCGAGGTGGCGAAAAACGTGAACATGCAGGCAAAGGCGAAAGAGCCGGTCAGAATGCATCCCAGGGATTGCCGGTTGCTCAGGATGCGACCGTAGCTACGCAATAACGAGCCTGCGGCAAGCGGTGTCCGCCGATCGGCGCTGAGGGTTTCGGGCACCCGAACATAAAGCGCAATCAGACAGGCCGCGCCGAACAGACAAAGCACCAAAAAAATCGACCGCCATCCGAACCAAGTGAGCATATAGCCGCCGATCGTCGGCGCCAGCAGCGGCGTGATCGAGAAGGCGAGATTGATGAAGGATTGGGCCCGCGCCGCCTCGTTCAACGAGAACAGATCGCGCACCATCGCCCGGGCGATCACCCCGCCGGACGCCGCGCCCAGTGCTTGAACGAACCGCCAAGCGATCAGCTCTACGATATCAGCGGCGAAAACGCAGCCGAGGCTGGCCAGGCAATAGAGAATGATCCCGCCGATCAGTACCCGGCGTCGGCCGTGGGCGTCGGAGATCGCCCCATAAAATAACTGACCGATACCGAGACCGACAAAGAAGGCGCCGAGGGTTAACTGGGCCTGTCCGGAGCCGGATGTCAGCTCCACCTCGATCGTTGGCAGGCTAGGCAAATACATGTCGATCGCCGCCGCCCCGAGCGCGGCGACGGCGCCGAGCGTTATGGTCAAACCCTTGGCCGATTTTTCCTGCATGGCGATCCTTGGAAACCGAACCCAACACTGAAGCATGAAGGGTTTTTGGCTAAACGAGGTTGATGCGGGTCAATAGATGGCGCTGACCGCGGTCATGATGTTCCGAATTTCCGCTAGGCCTGTTCGAGTCCGCGCGGGCATAATCGGCGGGCTTACGCGATCGCCCGCCAATGCGTCAACCGTAGCGAGATTGAACTTTATGTCGGCTCCGATGATTCCCTTGATGCACCCCTTCATGGCGTATGACATTCCCTGCCTGCTCGCCGAGCAG
>JAQBUJ010000197.1 GCA_027623845.1 Pseudomonadota bacterium | reverse complement strand
CTACGCTGCATCGGCGGCCAGATGCAGGGCCGACTGATGTTCCGCAATGATGACGAGGTTGGCCGCGCTCGGCGCTGGGGCATCGACGATCTCGACCGCAAATACGGTCTTCTTGATCTGGCCAAGGGCGATGTGATGTTTGCGGCGACCGGCGTGACCAGCGGCACCATGCTGCGCGGCGTGCGACGTTTCCCCGGTGGTGCGACGACGCATTCGATCATCATGCGTTCGAAAACCGGCACCGTGCGGACCATTGAGGCGCATCACGACTGGACCCGCAAGCCGATTGCCTCTGATTTGAAGGAATAGCCCGGGCATGCCGGCTGTTTTGGGCGTCGAGCGCTCGATCACCGGCAAGCGCTGGCTCCATCGGGGCGCCGAGACACCGGAGGCCGATCGCTTGGCGTTGGCCATCGCGCAACGCCACGGCCTTCCCGATATTGTTTCCCGGGTCATGGCGGCGCGGGGCATCGGGTTGGAAGACGTCGGGGCATTTTTAAACCCGACCCTGCGGGACGCCTTGCCGGATCCATCGAGCCTGCAAGGCATGGCGGCGGCGGTCGAGCGGTTGAGCCGGGCGATCACTACCGGCGAAGTCATCGGTCTGTTTGCCGATTATGACGTCGACGGGGCTACCTCAGCAGCGCTGCTTACCCGTTTTATCGCTGCGGCCGGCGGCCGCTCAATCCTGCATGTTCCCGACCGTATTCTCGAAGGCTATGGGCCGAATGCCGAGGCGCTCGCCGGTCTGCGACAGCGCGGCGCCGGCGTCGTGGTGACCCTGGATTGCGGCATCGTCGCCTTCGATGTTCTGGAAAAGACCGCCGAGGCTGGGCTCGATGTGGTGGTCGTCGATCACCACATGGCCGAACCGAGCCTCCCCCGGGCGATTGCCGTGGTCAACCCGAACCGGGTTGATGAGAGTGGCGCGCTTGGCCATCTGGCGGCGGTCGGGGTGACTTTTCTGGTGGTCATCGCCCTCAACCGCAGCCTGCGCGAGGCCGGATGGTACCAGGGACGCCAAGAGCCCAATCTCATGGGCTGGCTGGATCTGGTCGCCTTGGGCACGGTATGCGACGTGGTGGCGCTGGAAGGCCTGAACCGGGCTTTCGTCGCTCAGGGCCTTAAGGTGATGGCGCGGCGCGGCAATCCCGGATTGCGGGCCCTGGCCGCCGTCGCCAAGATCGAACAACGCCCGGAAGCCTATCACCTGGGTTTCGTTTTTGGCCCCCGGGTCAATGCGGCCGGTAGGGTCGGCGAGGCCGACCTCGGGGCGCGGCTGCTGTCGAGCGAGGATGAGGTCGAAGTCCAGCGCATCGCCGAGGCCCTGGACCGTCACAATGACGACCGTAAGGAGATCGAAGCCGGCGTTCAGGCCGAAGCGATTGCCCAGGCCGAGCAAGTTGCAAGCGACGCGCCGATCCTGGTGGTGGCCGGCGATGGCTGGCATCCCGGGGTGATCGGGATTGTCGCCGGGCGGCTGCGCGAACGATTCAATCGTCCGGCCTGCGTGATCGCCTTCGACGGCGCCACCGGCAAAGGATCGGGACGATCGGTCAAGGGCTTGGCCCTGGGCCCGGCGGTGATCGCGGCGCATCAATCCGGCTTGCTGGTCGGCGGCGGCGGGCATGCGATGGCCGCCGGGTTTACCATCGAGCGAGAGAAGCTGGATGCTTTTCGGACGTTTCTGGCCGATCGCTTCGCCGCTGAACTTGCCGGCCAGCCGTTGGTCGCTTCGTTGAGCCTGGACGGCGTCCTGGCCCCCGCCGGCGCCAAGCGCCAAGTGGTTGACGCCCTGGCGCAGCTCGGTCCGTTTGGTTCCGGCAACCCGGAACCGCATTTCGCCATTGCCTCGGCCAAGATCGTGCGCGCCGACGTGGTCGGGCAAAACCATGTCCGTTGCATCTTTACCGGCGCCGATGGCGGCAAGCTTAAGGGTATCGCCTTTCGCGCCATGGACAGCGATCTTGGCCCGGCGCTCCTACAGCATGGCGGTCGGTCGCTGCACGTCGCCGGCCAGCTTCGCCCCGATGACTGGCAAGACCGCCGGGACGTGCAATTGTTCATCGAGGATGTCGCGCTGGCGGTCTGAACACGCGGTGAAGCGGCGCTCAGGCCGCCGCCGCGAACTCACGCCAGCTGGTCAAAATCACCGCCGGGTCCAAGTCGCGTAGGATGAACACCAGTCGGCTGCGTCGGTCACCGTCGGGCCAGGCCGGCAGATGCGCCGGCTCATGGAAGATATGGCGCACGCCGTTGATGATCACCGGGCCGGGCGCTCCGGCGATGTTGATCACGCCCTTCACCCGCAGCAGATGCTCGCCATGGGTCGAGATCACGAAGGACAGCCACATCGACAGGCTGATCCAGTCTTGTGGCTCCTCAATCACCAAGGCGGCGGCGCGGATGCTTGCGTCGTGGCGGTTGACGTCGTGATCGTGGTGGTCTTGGGCGTGACTTTCCGGGTGAAACTGTGGCTCCGGCGCCAGAGTGTTGAAATCCAGGCTCTCTGGTCGTCCGGGGTTGATCAGGATGTCAGGACCGGCGTCCGCGGCGGCGATGACCGGTACGCCTGGATTGAGGGTGGTCAGGCGTTGGCGCAGGGCTTCCGGCTGTGCGCCGGCCAAATCGGTCTTGCTCAGCACCACCGTATCGGCCATCGCGACCTGCTTCACGCATTCCGGCGTATCGGCAAGCTGCGCCAGGCCGTGCTGGCCGTCCAAAGTGCTGACCAGGCCGGCCAGGCGATAATCCTCGGTCACCTCCGGGTGGGTGAGCAAAAGCTGGGCGATCGGCGCGGGGTCGGCGAGGCCGGTGGTCTCGATGATGACCCGCTCGAAGGGCGGAACTTCGCCCAGGGCGCGGCGCTGGCTTAGCGTCGCCAGGGTAACCACGAGATCGGAGCGGATCGTGCAGCACAGGCACCCCGCCGCCATCACCACGGTCTCGCCATCCAGCGGTTCCAGCAAAAGGTGATCCAGACCGATCTCGCCAAACTCATTGACGATGACGGCGGTGCTGGCCATCGCCGGGTGCTTGAGCAATCGGTTCAGCAGGGTGGTCTTGCCGCTGCCGAGAAAGCCGGTGAGTACGGTAACCGGCAGCGGGAGGGAGCAATCAGCTGGCATTTGCGCGGATACGCCGGGGTTGGGGAGGATCGGTCGAATTGAGCGACCTCAATATGCCGGATTTAGCAATTCGATGTCAGGGTAAACCAGCATAATTGGCGCGCCGCAAACCTGGGTAAAAAGAAACGGTTACGGTGGCGGACGAACATAGGTACGATTTGCCATGACCCGGAGGCAGTCCGGGCAATGTCGGCTTCAATGTGTCGACCAGCAATGCGTGACCGATCGACCGGTCACTGAAAAAGGGGATGGTAATGAAAACCACGACAACAGTTTCCGCCGCGATGGCGTTGGTCTTTGCCGCCGGCCTGTCCGGCCCGGCGCTGGCTGCCAACGATGCGCCGCTAACCGAAAAATGGGCGCCCAGCGAGTATGGCGCCGATGACAAGGTCGGAGCGGTTAACCGGACCACGGCGGCGATGGTGCTGAAGGCCGTTAAACTGGCAAACAGGGCAAAGTCGCCACTCTGGGCAAGGTCTATCAGCAGGATGCGCCGGCCTTCGGCAGTCGCGGCTGGCGGATGATCATTCCGGGCCTGCCGACCGGCGGCCCCTTCGGCAAGCAGGAATTGGTCTATAACGACGAGTTTCTATCAACCGAGATCGGCCAGATCGGCACCCAATTCGATGGCCCCGGCCATATCGGCGTGCGGACCTCGAAAGGCGATTTCTTCTATAATGGCCGGATGCTTTCCGATCCCGATATCAATGCCTATGGCGTCGGCTCGCTCGGTGTCGAGCATGTGGCGAAAATTGGCTTTGTCTGCCGGGGCGTGGTCTTGGACGCCGTCGCCCATCGCGGCAAGCAACTGCCGATCCCGACGGAAAACAACATGACGGACACCGGCATCATCACCGCCGATGACGTCAAAGCCATGGTCAAGGCGCAGGGCATCGACCCGATCGGCGAGGGCGATTGCGTCTTCCTCTACACCGGTCATGGGGATATCTGGCACCCGAGCAAATGGGACGAGAACTCGGCCGCCGACAAAACCGCGAAGATCGCCAAGTTCAACTCCGGCGAGCCGGGCTTCGGCACGTCGGCCTGTGACTATATGGCGGAACAGAAGATCATCCTCTGGGGCGCCGATACCTGGGCCTCCGAAGCGGTTGGCAAGGGCTTCGGCGGCGAAACCCCGCAGCCGTTCGAGTGCCATATCCGGATGATGACCAAAAACGGCATCTGGAACCTGGAGAACATGGACCTGTCGCAACTTATCGCCGACAAGGCCTATGAATTCCTGTTCGCCTGGTCGCCGCTGAAGATCAAGGGCGGCACCGGTTCACCGGGCAATCCGATCGCCATGTACTGATCGGCGCTGGACTATCCGACGACCGACGGGAGCCGTATTCATGCGGCTCCCGTTTGGTTTTCTGGGCCGCCCGAGGCAAAGCGTGAATTAACCGTTGAAGCCGTAGCCCGAGGCCCGGATGCGCGCGCATAAAAACCTTGTATTCCCGGCCTTGATTTCCGTGAACCGGTCGCGTAAACAGTCGCTGCCTCAACCGAGGCATGCGACCCCTTCGTCTAGAGGCCTAGGACACTGGCCTTTCACGCCGGCAACACGGGTTCGAATCCCGTAGGGGTCGCCACTCTCTCCCTTTATCCCCTGGTCTCCCGGAACACCCGTTAAGCGGTTTTCGCTTGGGCGGGGTGCGTTGTGGCTGAAACCGGCTCTGCAAACGGCGCTGGGTCCATGGTGCGGCGAATCAGGTAAGCTTGCTGGCGCCAGGACCGAAAAACCGTGCCGGAAGCCCGGACCGATGAGCATTGATCTGAACCAAGAGCTGAACGCTGCGATCGAGCAGCATGGCGCGGGTAATATCAGCGCCGCCGAGACGTCGTATCGGCGGATTTTGGAGGTCAACCCGGATCACCCCGTCGCCCTGCATTTGCTTGGCGTTGTGGCGATGCAGGTCGGACGCCACGATGTCGCGATCGAGCTGATCTCCAAGGCGCTGGATCGGTTGCCGAGCTATGCCGACGCGCATTTCAATCTCGGCAATGCTTTGCTCGGCGCGGATCGACGGCAGGACGCCGCCGCAAGTTATCGCCAGGCCACCCGGTTGCAGCCGGATTATGCGCCGGCGCATTACAACCTTGGCAATGTGCTGAAGGATCTGGATCAAACGGTCGAGGCAGTGGCGAGTTATCGCGCCGCCGTCAAATATGATCCCACCCTTGACCAGGCGCACAGCAATCTCGGCCTGATGCTACAGGCGCTCGGGAAAATGGACGCGGCGGTCGCCAGCTATAACGACGCACTGTCGCTCAATCCGGCTTTGGTCGAGGCGCGGCACAATTTGGGCAATGCGTTGAAGGCGTTGGGACGGCTCGACGAGGCTGAGGCCTGTTACCGGGCGGCGATTGAGCAGAACCCGTCCTATAGCGAGGCCCAGTACAGTCTGGCGGTCCTGCTGCGTGAAACCGGCCGGATTGAGGAGGCGGTCGCCGGTTTTCAGACGGTTTTGGCGGCTCAGCCGGACCACGCGCGGGCGCATTACAGTTTGGGTGTCGCGTTTCAGGAGCTTGGCCGCTTGGAAGACGCTGTGGTCAGTTACAACCAAGCAATTGGGCATCGGGAGCACTACGCCGAGGCGCATTACAATCTCGGCGCCGCCTTGGCGGATCTCGATCGCATCGAGGAAGCGGTGGATCACTACCGCGCCGCCGTCACCAGCCAACCGGACTATACCGAGGCGCACAACAATCTTGGGGCGGCGCTACAGGATCTTGGCCATCTGATGGCGGCGGCCGATGCCTATCGCCAAGCCTTGCTGTTGCTGCCCGGATCGCCGGATGCGCTGAATAATCTTGGAACCGCCTGGCGCGGCGCCGGACGCCTAGAGCAAGCCGTCGCCAGTGGCGCCAGGGCGCTGCTGGTTCGGCCGAATTATCCGCCCGCCCTCAACAATATGGGGATCGCCCTGCATGAATGCCGGCGTTACCACGAGGCGATCGCCTGTTATCGCAACGTGCTTGAGCATCAGCCCGACCATGCAGCGGCGTTGCTGAACCTGGGTTTTGCCCAATATGAACTCGGCGATATCGAGGACGCCATCGCCAGCTATCGCGAGGCGCTGCGCCATGACCCGGATTTTGCCCCGGCCTATAACAATCTGGGAATGGCCTTGCAGGACCAGGGCGCCCTGGATGAGGCGATCGCAGCCTATCGCCAGGCCCTGGCGCGGGATCCGGACTATGCCAACGCCCATAGCAATCTTCTGTTTTGCCTGAACTATACCCCGACTCTCCGCGGACCCGAAAAAGGCTGGTATTTTCGCTGAAGAGGGATTCTTATCG
>JAQBUJ010000196.1 GCA_027623845.1 Pseudomonadota bacterium | reverse complement strand
GTTTGTCGAGAAACCCCATCTGGGTATCGGCTGGGCGTTGCGACATCTCGCCCCAGCTATAGGCGAAAAACTGCAGCTGGCGTCTGGCGGTGATCGAGCGGTCCAATTGCCGCAAGGACCCGGCCGCCGCGTTGCGTGGATTAGCGAAGACCTTGGCGCCGGCCGCCGTCTGCGCTGCGTTTAACGCCTGGAAGGCGTCCTTGCGCATATAGACCTCGCCGCGCACCTCCAAGACGCCCGGCGCGGCGCCGGCGAGACGCTCTGGAATGTCGCCGATCGTGCGCAGGTTACGGGTGATATCCTCGCCAATCGTCCCATCGCCGCGCGTCGCTCCCTGGATGAACCGTCCGTCCTCATAGCGCAGCGAGGCGGACAGCCCGTCAATCTTCGGTTCGGCGACCAATTCGACAACCGTATCCTCGCTCAGCGAGAGGAAGCGCCGGACCCGCACAGCGAATTCGCGCACCTCATCTTCATCGAAGGCATTGGACAGCGACAGCATTGGCCGGCTGTGAGTTACCTTGGCAAACCCGGCAGCCGGCGCGGCGCCGACGCTGATCGTCGGGGCGAGGGTTTTGGCAAGGCTCGGAAAGCGCTCGGCGATCGCCTCGAAACGCCGGCGTAGGGCGTCGTAATCAGCATCCGAGATCTCCGGATCGTCCTGACCATGATAGCGCGCGTCATGATAGGCGATCTCGGCGGCCAGCGCGCTCAAGACCGGCTCGGCTTCGAAGATAGTTAGATCCTCGGGGGATTTCGATTCGGTACCGGCGCCCATCTCAAGCTCCGGAGGATCGCTGCAAAAGGCTCGCTGCGGCGGCTCGGGCCTCGTTGGTGATGACTTCGCCGGAGAGCATCCGGGCGATCTCCTCCTGACGCTCGGCCTGGTCAAGGGTCGTCGCGGTGGTGACCAGCCGATCACCGGCCCCGGACTTGGCGATCCGCCAATGCTCGCCCCCCTTGGCGGCGACTTGCGGAGAATGGGTCACCACCAGAACCTGCAATCGCGCGCCGAGCTTTTGCAACCGCTCGCCGACCGCCGCCGCCACCGCGCCGCCAACCCCGGCGTCAACCTCGTCGAAGATCAGGGTCGGCAATGGGTTCGCCGCGGCTAGCGCCACCCGCAACGCCAGCAGCAGACGCGACAGCTCACCGCCGGACGCAATCCGGTTGAGTGGTCCCAGCGGCGTCCCGGGGTTGGTCGAGACCTGAAAGACGGCCCGGTCCAGTCCATGCTCGGCCCAATGGTTTTCCTCCAAGGCCTCCAGCGCGGTCTTGAAACGAGCCTTCTCCAGACGCAGCGGCGGAAGTTCGTCCATGACCGCGCCATCCAGCCGAGCGGCGGCTTCGGCGCGGCTGGCGGAGAGCCGTTTGGCGGCCTTGAAATAGATCTTGCGCGCCGTTGCCATCGCCTGCTCCAGCGCCGCGAGCACACCACCCTCGGCGTCCATCGCCTCAAGCTTGGCGGTCAGTTCGCCATGCGACTCGGACAGGGTCGCCGGCTCCACGCCATGCTTGCGGGCCAAAGCTCTCAAGGCGTGCAGGCGGTCGTCGACTTCCTCCAGGCGTGCGGTATCGGCCTCGATATCCTGGGCGATGCCGGCCAAGGCGGTTTCCGCCTCCTGCAGCTCGACCGAGGCCCGATCCAGGGCGGCCAACGCCGGCCCCAGGCGACTGCCGGCCCGATCCTCTATCCGCTCAAGCGCCCGCTGGGCCGCCGCGACCATGGCTTCGGCGCCGCTGCCATCCGCCGCCACCATCTCCAACGCCTGACCCATGCCCTCGATAACCTGACCGGCATTGGCGAGCATAGCGCGCAATTCGCTAAGTGTGCTCTCTTCGCCGGGCAGTGGAGCCAATTGATCAAACTCCGCCACCGCGTCACGCAAATACGCTTCGCGCGCCCGGGCTTCCTCGATATCGGCGCTGGCCTTCTCATGGGACGACCGCGCCTCGAGCCAAGCGCCGAAGGCCGCGGCGGTGTCGCGGAGAAGCCCGCCATGATCGGCGAAATCGTCGAGAAACTGGCGGTGCGTACCCGGGTCGAGCAAGCCATGGGCATCGAACTGCCCCTGGATTTCCACCAAGGCGTCGCCAAGCCGGCGCAAGGTTCCGACGCTGACGGGTTGATCATCGACGAAAGCCCGGCTGCGACCGTCGAGCGACACCACCCGGCGCAACAGCAGGGCGCCGTCGCGCACCGCATCACCCGTCAAACCAACCTGGTCGAGCACGGCCTCCACTGGTTTGGTGTCGGAAAATTCAAAGCTGGCGGTAACACTGGCCTGGGTCGCGCCATGACGCACCAGACCGCTATCGGCCCGCGCGCCCAACGCCAAGCCCAACGCATCAAGCAAAATCGATTTTCCGGCCCCGGTCTCACCGGTCAGAACCGACAAACCGCCGCTGAAAGTCAGATCGAGTCGGTCGACCAGAACAATGTCACGAATCGATAGCCCGCTGAGCATGGCCCGGTCAGAAAATCCACAGCCCGAGGCCGAGCAAGCCTTTGTCGTCCTCGCCTGCCCGATACGGCTGACCGGTGGTCATCAATGCGTAGCTGTCCTGGTACCACTGACTGCCCGGATAGTTATGGCCAAGAACGGCGGCCGTCTTCGCGGCTTCCTCGGAAAGACCCAAGGCCAGATAGGCTTCGGTCAACCGATGCAATGCCTCGGGAACCTGTTCGGTGGTATCGAAATCGTGGATCACCGAGCGGAATCGATTGACCGCCGCCAAATGCTGTCCACGGGTCAGATAAAACCGACCGATCTCCATTTCCTTACCGGCGAGATGGTTTCGCGCCAGATCAATCTTCAACCGCGCGTCGCGGGCGAATTTACTGCGCGGGAACCGTTTGATCGCCTCGTTAAAGGTATCCAGCGCATCACGGGTCAGCTTTTGGTCGCGACCGACATCGACGATCTGCTCATAAAAGGTCAAGCCTTTCAGATAATAGGCATAATCGACGTTGGAGTGACTGGGATTGAGCTGGATAAACCGATCCAGGGCGTTAACCGCCTCATCGTATTGATTGCTCTGGTAAAGCGCGTAGGCGGCCATCAATTGCGCCTGGGTCGCCCACACCGAATAAGGGTGCTGGCGCTCCACCTCGTCGAACAACGGGGCGGCGTCGCGGAAACTTCCGCCAAGGGCGGCATCGACGGCGGTGTTGTAAAGGTCCTCGACCGGCCGGTCCACATACTCAGCTCCTTTGGCGTTATCGCTTATGCCGCCGCAACCGGCGCTGGCCAGCAGGGCGGTGACGGCGAAAATCGCGATCAGCGGCCGGGTGAAAGTCTTGGATACGAATACCGAATACTGGCGCATGATTACCGAATCAAGGGTTGCTGGACGTCGGGCCTAGGATACGGCGTCACCGGGTTCGCGCCAAGCCCGACGCGCGCACTTTTTCAAGCGGCTTATTCCCGACCCTTGTTCCGCCACAATCAGGGTCGCTGGCAGACGGCGCTCTCAATTCAAGGTTTCTCCCAGAAACCGGATAATCTTCCGCCAAGCGTCTTTCGATTGCGCCTCACGATAGCGATCCGGATTGCTGTCGTCCTGGAAACCATGACCCGCCCCGTCATAGCGATGAAACACATGCGGGACGTCGGCGCGACTGAGGGCCGCATCAAGCTCATCGACACCCCCCGGCGAGGGATTCTGATCGTCATTGCCAAACAGCCCGAGCACTGAACAGGCCATTTTGTCGACCAGCTCGATCGGCGGTGTCGCATCATCCGCCAAGGATATTTTGATGCGCCCGCCATAGAGCGTCACCAAAGCCTTCAGTTTGGGATTATGGCAAGCGCCGAGCCATGAGACCCGCCCGCCCCAGCAATGACCGATAATACCGATCCGCTCACCATCAACAGCCCGGTGGGACTGCAACAGATCAAAGCTCGCCGCCAGATCGGCGACCGCCCAATCATCGCGAAACCCCTCGCGCTTGATAGCGATATCGGCGTCAGCCGGCCACCAATGAAAGACCCAGGGCATGGCGACCACATAGCCGGCGGCAGCCAGACGTTCGCCAACGCCAATCTGCCACGGGTCGCGCTCAAGCCCGGCATGGGCGACCGGGATGTGCTGACAGACGATCAATCCGGGATGCGGTCCCTCGCCTTCGGGCTCGAAGACCAGCACCTCCATCTCGCTGTCGAGAACCTTCACGGTTTGCTTGGCGTACATCGTCTTACTCCCGGCTTAGCGAAGATCAGGCCCGGATGGCGCCGGCCCGTCTTAGCGCCGACACGCCATCAGCATCCAGACCCAACCAATCGGCAAGAACCGTGTCGGTATCGCCGCCCACATCGGGTTCCAGCCTGATCGAGGGATCGGGGCTGCCGTGAAAGCGTAGCGGGCTGGTCGGCAACACCACATCGCCCATGGTCGGATGGTGAATATCCTGCAACATCCCCCGCTCATGCATATGCGCATCCGAGGTCACCTCGACCAGGTCGCGGACCGGGGCGGCAGGCACCCGATTGGACCGTAGCATTTCCGCCGCTTCAGACTTACCCAACCCCGACGTCCAAGCCTCGACGATCGCATCGATCACCGCCTCATGCTCAGCCCGCAGCGCTTGCGAGGCGAACCGTGGATCGTCCTTGAGATCGGCCCGGCCAATGACCTCAAGCAGGTTTTGCCAATGTGCTTCCTGAACACAAATGATCGCGATATGGCCGTCCGTCGTTGAGTAAACATTGTACGGAGCTGAGCCACGGGTGGGATGCTGATTGCCGCGCCGGGGCGGCTGCTGCCAGCCATTGCGGTGCAAACTTGCGATATTCGAGGTGAGCACCGGATAGATCGCCTCTTGCATCGCCACTTCGACCACCCGGCCGCGGCCGGTCACCGAACGCTCGAACAAGGCGGTCATGATCCCGCCATAAAGATGCACGCCGCCAACAAAATCACAGATCGCCGGCCCGGTCTTCAGCGGCGGGCCGTCCGCCGGACCATTGACGCTCATCACCCCGCCGACCGCCTGCACGGTCAAATCCATCGCCAGATTGTCCCGCGCCGGCCCGGAAAGGCCATAACCGGTGCCCGACGCGTAGACCAGTCGAGGGTTGGCCGCCATCAACGTTTCGGCGCCCAAGCCCAGGCGTTCCATGGCGCCGGGAGCGAAATTTTCCAGCAACACATCGGCCTGTCGAACCAGCTCCAGCAGCAATGCCTTACCGTCGGCATGCTTCAGGTCGATGGCCAGGCCGCGTTTGTTGGTGTTCAACATCGCAAATGACAGCGGAACGCTGCCGCCGCCGCGTTGGCGCAGCACCTCTCCTTGGAGAGGTTCGACCTTGACCACATCGGCGCCGGCATGGGCCAGCAAGAACCCGGCATAGGGCCCGTTATAGATCTGCCCCAGGTCGAGGACTTTGACGCCTTCCAGCGGCCAACGCGGTTCGGGGGTGGTCATCCGATAATCCTAACCCTAGGTGGATGCAATCTGACGCTTGGTACCGGCGAGACAAGCACGCGCTCTATTGTGTATTTCGTCCGAGGTTGATCCCAGGGATGCTTTTGATGCGATCATTCCACCAACCTCTCATCCCTCCACTGGGCTAAGATTGTTTCCCCAGTATACCGGCCTTTTCCGCCTTGGCGCGTAACCTCTCGGCCGATTTGGCGGCATCGGTGATGAACCGGTCGTGGGTGCCGATGCCGACCTCGTCGAGATCGTCCTTTACAGATATTTCGAAAACCACGCGGCGGCGGTCAAGCGTCTTGACGGTGGCGGTGATCTCTACCGACATGCCCATCAAGGTTGCGCCGACATGGGAAATATTAACCTGCGTACCGACCGAATCCTCGCCTGCATCCGCGAATTCCAGGATGTATTGCTTGCAGGTCTGTTCAATGTCCCGGATCATCTCCGGCGTGGCGTAGACATTGAATCCCCCCCCGGCGACGGCAATAGTCCGCGACGGGTCCACGGTGACGCGCCGGGTGGTCGTATTACCTTCCTTAAACTTATTCTGCATACCCAATGTCCTCCATAAATGGCGCGCGGTGATACTAAGGATTCATCTGGTCGTGTCCTGGGCGCCAAGCGTTAGATTTCGCCCCCTGCCCTAACGCAGCGAGCCGCCGATGATGTCGCGGGCGATGACATGCTTTTGCACCTCGCTCGGTCCCTCACCGATGCGCCGGATCCGCATCTCGCGGAACCAGCGTTCCAACGGCAGGTCCTTGGCGACGCCAAGCCCGCCATGGATCTGCATCGAGCGATCGACCACCTTGAAGCCGTTCTCGGAGCAAACCAGTTTGGCGATCGCCGACTCGGTGCGAAACGGCTCGCCCCGATCAGCCTTGGAGGCCGCGTCGAGCACCAGCAACCGCGCCGCGCGAATATCGATCTCGTTCTCCACCAGCATCCACTGGATGCCTTGACGCGACGAGAGCGGGGCGCCGAAAGTCTCG
>JAQBUJ010000195.1 GCA_027623845.1 Pseudomonadota bacterium | reverse complement strand
TGGGACGCGCGCTCGTTCATGATCCGCACCGAGCGTTGGAAATATGTCCTGCACCAGAAATTTCGCCCGCAATTGTTCGATCTGCACGCCGACCCGGATGAGTTCAGCGATCTTGGCGATGATCCGGCCCAGGCGGCGGTACGGGCCGAGTTGCATGAGGCGTTGTTCACCTGGATGCGCGACCGGCGGCTGCGCGTCACCATGTCCGAGGAACGCATTCGCGGCAACCCGACGGACGCCAGCGAACGCGGTATCTATATCGGGCATTGGAAACCAGGGGAGGGGTGAGGGGGGTCTATCCGCGTGTCGTGGGCGCAGGGGGGGCTGCCGGCCCGGCAACGACAGGAACGCCAACCTGCTCCGCCGCGCGAGCAAGAGCACGATCCAGTGTCGCCAAGGCGCCATCAATGGTTTGAGCCAAAGCCAGATAAGTTGCATCGTAGACTGTGAGCCCTTGATCCACGGCCAACGAGAGAATGAGATCTTGATTCTGTTCTGAATGGGTAACGACCGGAAGCTCTTTAAGCACTCTTACAAATTCAGATAAGTCTTCCGGTTTTATGCGACCTCGTCTTGACGCCATGAGCAGCGCATTGCGGGTTTCGCTATGCCAGAGCAGCGGCACATGAGCGGTTTCCTCAGCAGCCAGTGCAAGGACGATTTCGGCGTATTCGGAGCGTTCATCAGCCAGCAGCATCGAGATCGCTACCGACGCGTCGATGACGAACGCCATCAGAAACGATGGCCTTCGTGGCGCCAACTCAAAATCTCCCGATCGCTCGCCTGCACGCGCGGCAACCGATCGCGTTTTTCGACGAATTTTCGGATCGAATTGGCGCGCGCCCGGCCTTCTTGATCCCCGACGGGGACGAGGTGGGCGATCGGTTTGCCGTGTCGGGTAAGGACGATGGTTTCGCCGTGCTCCACGTCTCTCAGCAATTGTGCGAGATGGGCCTTGGCTTCGGTTGCTTGAATTTCTCGCATCATAATTAACCGGTCAATTAAACTGGTCATAATTTACGCGATACATGACCGAAGGTCAATTGACGCCAGCTCATCAGCCCGCCGCCTGCCGTATGCGCCAGGAACCTCCGGTTAATTTTGAAGATTTGCCGCCGGGTTGGCTATGCCGCTTCGACCAGAAACAAACTGTCACCGATCTGCTCGACCCGGACCGGGCTCGACAATCCCGCCAAGCCGTTCAACTCCGCCCAAGCGCGCTCGAATTGCGGTTGCGACAGCGAGATCTTTTCACGTTGATAGTCGGTGCGCCGGACCGATCCGAGATAGTTCTCCCGGTCCGTCGGCTGCCAGCGGAAGCTCCCGGGTCCGCCGCCTCGCGCCGCCAGCAGGTTGGCGGCTGCATCGGCGATCCGCTCATAGGCGAAGGCGTCGCCGAGTCCGCTGATATGAGCCTCAAGCGCGGTCATGCGGTTGTCGCGCCCTCGGTCTATTTCGCTGGTGTCACCGTCCAGCACCGGGGCGAGGAGGTCGACCACCGCATCGGCGCCGGTTGCGCAGACATTGGCGATATTGGCGATGTAGACGCGATGTAAGGATCGTTGGTGATCGTCGGGGCGTAGATTGATCGCGGCGCGCCCAAGGATCTCGGCTTCGAGGCCGGTGGTGCAGCAGGTGTGGACGACGGCCTTGGCGCCAAGAATCCACGAAGCGTGCCGGCCCCGGCGGATCACTCGGGCGTTGGGAAAGTCGGCGCAGTATTGTTCCCAGGTATCAAGTCGTTCCGAGCCATGCGGGCGCACGATGATCCGGGTGTTCGGGAAGGCGGCGCTGAGTTTGGCGACGGCATCACGGCTGAGCCGCATATTCGCTTCGTCATACTCGACGATGGTCTGGAAAAGGGCCAGGTCTTCGGGCTTTTCCGGGTCCATCCAACCGATGCGGATCACCACGTCGCGATATTGCTCGACCCCGCCGAAAGCGCTGTTAACGGCGCCGATATTGGTGTTCAGCAGGATATAATTACCATGCTCGGCCTGCAGCGTCGCGGCCTCCTGTTCGAACAGGCCGACAAAGGGCGCGCGCAGCAGGTCGATCCGGGCATTGCCGACGGTTCGGATCGCCTCGGGCGCGGCCCCGGTCTTACCGGCGATGGCCTTGGCGTGGAGGGGGCCTTGGGCGAGGAACATATCGCAATAGCCGGCGATATCGGGGTTGATGTCACGTTGGATATAGGCGGTGTCGGCAAGGCCCATCGCCTCTTCGTCGGAAGCCGCCGTAAGGTGCCCGGTGGCGGCGATGTGTTGCATCGCGTTGGCTTGCCGGGCGTTCATCCCCTTGAACAACATCAATCCCAGAGGAACCGCCTCGTGGTTGTTCACCAGTAGCCATTGTTGGCCGATCACCACGCTGAGGCCGCGGGCGACAGCAGCGCCGGCAATCAACAACTTGGAGTCAAGCTCGCGGGTCGCGTCCTCGATCGGTAGATACAGCGTTGGCGTCATCGCGGGCATGGCGGTTGGCTCAAAATGGCGAGATCGTCAATTAGTCAACACCACGCGACCGACGATCTTGCCATCGCGCAGATCATCCAGGGTTCCGCCGACTTCGGCGAGCGGTCTGGTCGCGACCGGGATCGGCTTCACCTTGCCGTCCTTGACCAGTTGGATCAGTTCCTTCAACTCCGCCAGATTGCCGGTATAGGAGCCGAGGATCGAAATGGCCCGCAGCGGCAACGACGGCAGCGGCACTCGGAGCTCTCCGCCGAACAAACCAACGATGACATAACGGCCGCCCTTGACCAGCGAGGCGATGCCGAAGGCGGAAGTGGTCTCGGCGCCGACCGTGTCGACCACGGCTCGCGGCCCGCCGCCGGTGACGCTGCGCAGCTGTTCTTGGGCGTCGGCGGCCTTCAGGTTAACCGTCGCCGCCGCGCCGCTGTCCCGCGCCGCCTGAAGCTTGGCGTCGTCGATGTCGCAGGAGACGACATTCTTCACCCCCAACGCCTTGGCGATGGTCACCGCGCCAAGACCGAGGCCGCCGCAGCCCATGATCACCAGCCATTCATCATCACCCACCGGCAGCGCCTTCTTCAGCGCGCTGTACACGGTAACGCCGGAGCAGGCATAGGGCGTGGCGACGGCGGGGTCGATACCGTCGGCGTCAACCAAGAATTTCGGATGTGGGACCAGCATGTACTCGGCATAGCCGCCGGGCCGGAAGACGCCGACCGACTGCGCCTTCATGCAGTGATTCTCACGCCCGCGCTGGCATTCGGAACAGTCCATGCAGCCGATCCAGGGATGCACCAGCCGGGTAGCCCCAATCGGCGCCTCGGCGGCATCCGGCCCGGCCTTGACCACGGTTCCCAGCACTTCATGGCCCATGGTGTGCGGCAGGTTGATCCCCCGGTCCCCCAGGGTCAGCTTGGCGCCGGCGCCGAGATCGTAATAACCATCGGCGATATGCAGGTCCGAATGACAAACGCCGGCATGGGTGACCTTGATCAGCACCTCGGTCCCGTGTGGCTCCGGGACCTCAATGATGGCCTCGGAAACCGCGCCGCCGAACTCGGTGATCTGATAACTGCGCATGGTGGCCATGGGCCGGCTCTCCACTCGGGCGTGTAGGGTATGGGGTTGCCTGGATATGGGGCGTTGGTGACTTCCTAGTCGGCTTGGCCCGTTCACTCCACAAGATAGTGCAGGTTCTGGCAGTTGCGGGTGGTGCCGTCGCGCAGTCTCTGGGCCACGGTCGCCACCGCTTTGGAGCGCAGGTCATGTAGGCCCGGCGGGCTATAGAAGGCCGCGTGCGGGGTGATCATCAGCCGACCTTCAAGCCAATCCTCCCGGTTCATATAGGCTTTTATCAGCGGATGCTCGGTATCCGCCGGCTCCACCGGCAATACGTCGAGCGCCGCGCCGGCCGGGCATCCGGCCTTCAGCGCCTCGTATAAGGCGTCCAGATCGACGATCGGTCCGCGCGCGGTGTTGATGACGATCCCGCCGGGTTTCATCCGACTCAGCAGATTGCCGTTGACCACGCCCCGTGTCTCGTCGGTATGCGGGGAGTGAATGCTGATCGTATCGGCGGTCTCGAACAGTTCCTCGGCGCTGGTGACGCGCTTGTAACCGGTGGACAGATCGACGCCATCCGGCAGGTGCGGGTCATAGAACACCACGTTCATGTCGAATCCGCTGGCCCGCCGGGCCGCCGCAAGGCCAATCCTGCCCAAGCCGAAGACGCCGAAAGTGCGGCCCCGCAGTCGGTCGATACACGGGCTCTCAAGGTAACGCCAGAGGCCCTTGGGGTCCTGGCGCATGCGTCCGTCATAACGGTCAAGGCCGCGTCGCAGCGAGAGCATCAGGGCGATCGCATGGTCGGCGACCTCGGTGGTTCCATAGTCCGGCACCGTGCAGACGGCGATGCTTCGCTCGCCAAGCGCCTTTAGATCCAGCCCGTCGAAACCGACCCCGCCTCGGACCACGATCCGGGCCCGCTGCATTTTTGGCAGCGCCGCCATCACCGCCGCCGTGCCGCGATAGGTGACGACGCCATCGGCGCGCGCCCAGGCCTCGTCGGTGACCTGATCGTGGTGGTCAAAAAATTCCAGCTCGATATCCGGGCCTACCGCGTCCTGTTCGATATGCTCGTCGCCGGAGGTGTGGCGGTCGGTGATGAGAATGCGCATGACGTGCTGTCCTTAAAATCGGTGTTACTCGGTCCATTTTTGAGGCGGTTTTAGGTCCGACGCTCAAAGCGTGCCGGTTACGCCGGCGCGTGGTGGTCGCCGGCTGGAATTTCCGCTAGTTCGATCAATAGATTACCGGTCGCCTCGGGATCGATGAACGCGATGCGCGAGCCGCCATGGCCGATGCGCGGCGTTTCGTCGATCAGCTTGACGCCCTTTTCCTTCAACTCGATCAGGGCGCCGTCGATATCTTCGACCTCCAGGCAGATATGGAATAGACCTTCGCCATGCTCGTCGATCCATTTCGAGGTTTCGCTGTCGGGACTGCCGGATTCCAGGACCTCAAGATAGGTTTCGCCGATCGGATACATGGCGATCTTGGTGTCGTAATGGGGGAAGTTTTCCTCGTATTCCAGGGGGATTCCGAGCTTGTTCTCGAAGATGTCCCGCATTTTTTCCATGCTTTTGACGGCGATTGCAACATGCTCGACGCGCTTGAATTTCATGGCTCGGCCCTCCCTGGACTACCGCGACGCCAACGCGCCGCAGGGTCGAGAATGCCACCGCATCCGCCGCCCAACAACGCCGGAGCGCGTCGGGTTGTATCGCGTAGCGGATACCGTGCCGTTATCCGGGCTTAAATATGCGTTGCGCTGGGTGTTTTCTGCGTAATCCTGTTCGAACGCCCCGGCATCGGCCTTTAGGCTTCAGGCCGCCCGGTGCGATCGCCTCGGCGCGTGGAATTTTTAGATCAGGATTTCCGCCCAGTGATGACTTGAGTCATCCCAGGGATTAGGTCGCGCCCCTCGGACACCTCGAAACCAGCCGTCTTTAGGGTCGCCTGGACGTAACCCGGGGTCAGACCGATCCCGTCCGGCGTGTAGACCATATGTTGCAGCTGCCAGAGCGCGGCGAGCGGTGGGCCCGTGCGGTCATCAGCGACCATGAAGTCATGTACCGCGACGCTGCCGCCAGGCTTGAGGACCCGGTGCGCTTCGGTGCACAGATCGGGGATCGCTCCCTCGGGAACGCCGGAAAACAGATAGCTCATCAGCACCACGTCCTGGTTCGCCGGCCAATGCGCCGCCATGCCGTCGGCGGCGATGAAATCGATCCGGTCTTCCAGCCCCGCCTCGGCGACGAAACGCCGGCCGACCTCGATCACTTTCGGGAAGTCGAGGACCGTGGCGCGCAGCTTGGGATAGCGCTTGCAGAACATGATCGAAAAGGCGCCGGAACCGCCGCCGACATCAAGCAGGGAGGTCGCGTTATCGCTAAGCGCCAAGCGTTTCGCCAGCACCGCCCCCGGGCCAAGCGAGCCGGAATGCTGCGAACGACTGAACATTTCCGCCTGAGCCTTGTCGGCCATCCAATCGGCATAATTGGCGAACTCGACGCCATCGGTTTCGCCGATCAGGACCTGGTCCAAATGCTCCATGAATGGATACATTTGCCGGTCGATCTGAAAGCGCAGGTAGTCGCCGAAATAATTGGCGCCGTCTCGCACCAGATATTGTTCGCTGGCTGGGCCATTGGCGATGCGCTCACCCTCGCGCACCAATAAACCAACCGACACCAAGGCGGTGACCAGGGTCTCGATGCGATGCGGGGGAACCTTGGTGGCCGCGGCCAATTCCTCGGCGCTTTTCGCGCCGGACGCCAGCGTGCCAAAGATGTCGATATGCAAGGCGGCGAACAACGCTTTGGAGGCCATGAAGCCAAAAGCCAGGGCTGAAATGTCTTCGGCGCTCTCAATCGGTTTCATGAGGTTCCCTGATCTGCTGAGGATGGCCAAGGTCGGTCGACCCGGTTGCTC
>JAQBUJ010000194.1 GCA_027623845.1 Pseudomonadota bacterium | reverse complement strand
CCCGCCAGCCGCCCGGTGATCGGCGATCGCCGCTTCCAAAGCGGCCTGGCCTTCGCTGTCCAGGCCGACGGTCGGCTCGTCCAGAAGCCAGAGCGGCGCCGGGGCGGCGACCAACCGGGCCAGGGCCAGGCGGCGCTTTTGACCGGAGGAAAGAAACCGGACCGGAAAGCTGGTCCGCGATCCCAAACCAAACTGTTCAAGCGCGCGCTGTTGGGCCGGGCCATGGTCTTGCAGCCGGAATGCCGACCAAAAGGCGAGATCCTCGCCAGCGGTCAGCGCAGCCTTGGCGCCGGTGGCGTGACCGACATAGTGCAGACGCGTGGCGTGGGTCTGCCTGTCCTTGGCAATATCGGTGCGATCCCAGGAAATTTTCCCGGCGGCGGGGCTGGAAAGCCCGGCCATCAGGCGCAGCAGGCTCGACTTGCCGCTGCCGTTTGGGCCGGTGAGAACCAAGGCGTCACCGGCGGCGAGCGCGAAGTTCAGGCCGCGGAAAACAAGGCGCGCACCACGGACACAAGCGATTCCGTCGCCGCCGAACAAGGGATCGGTTCCACGCATCATGCGGCTCTACTAGCCGGGTGAAGGCTTTGCGTCCAGCACAAGGGCATGGATTTGGCTGGCGGGCCGGTGATTTAGGGCGGTGATTTGCGGCGTTTAGTCGGGCGGCAAATCGGCGCTGATCCGTCGACCGGATTGTCAAGCCCCGAGGAATCGTCAACCCCGGGGGAAAAGAAAGATGCGACGCCACGATGGGGGGAGGGGGGGCGGCGCCGCATCCGTCTTTTTCATTCGCCCGGCCGTGAAGGGGGAACGGTATCCGGGCGAAGATGCATCGACTCAAGGTGATGAGCCGATGACGCTCTAGATATGGGATCAATGTGGCTGCATTTCGAGGGGAGCATGGCGAATTTGTGGCAAAATGTCTTCTGGCGCGCTAAGCAGCCGACCGGGGGTCTCGATGGTTGTGTCGGGAGCCAGGGATATTGTGGACAAGGGATGCCGAAATGGGTGCGACGCCAGCCTCCGATGCATTGAAACGCTTCACCGTCCTGGATCTGACCCGCGTCAGGGCCGGGCCGACCTGCGTGCGTCAGCTCGCCGATTGGGGCGCCAACGTGATCAAGGTCGAGTTGCCCGAGGCGATGGAAAGCGGCAACGGTCTCGGCGGCTCGCGCCATGGTCCGGATTTCATGAATTTGCACCGTAACAAGCGGGCGATGACGCTCAACCTCAAGGATGAGCGCGGCGTGGCGTTGTTCAAACGGCTGTGCAAGACCGCCGATGTGGTGGTCGAGAACTATCGCCCGGACGTCAAGACGCGGCTCGGCATTGATTACGAGGCATTGAGCGCTGAAAACCCGGCGCTGATCTATGCCAGTATTTCCGGTTTCGGCCAGGACGGCCCCTATGCCAAGCGGCCTGGTTTTGACCAGATCGCCCAGGGTATGGGCGGTGTGATGTCGATCACCGGACTGCCCGGCCAGGGCCCGGTGCGCGCTGGTATTCCGATCGCCGATCTGTGCGCCGGATTGTTCGCCGCGCAAGGGATCATGATCGCGCTTTTGGAGCGCGAGGTTTCCGGCAAGGGCCAGTGGATCGACACCTCCTTGCTGCAGGCGCAGCTCTTCATGCTGGATTTTCAAGCGGCCCGCTGGCTGGTCGATGGCGAGGTGCCGCAACAGGCCGGTAACAACCATCCGACAAGCATCCCGACCGGGGTGTTCACCACCAAGGACGGCTATATCAACCTTGGGGTCGCCGGGCAGGTGATCTGGAAGCGGTTCTGTGATCTGGTCGGCCGGGCGGATCTGCGAGACCATCCGGACTATGCCGAGGGACCGGATCGGTCGCGCAATCGGGACGCGCTGAACGCCGAGATCGAGGTCTTCATGAAGACCGAGACGACGGCCCACTGGGTTGAGTTGCTCAACAAGAACGGCGTTCCAAGCGGCCCGATCTATAACATCGGGGAGGCGTTCGAGGACCCGCAGGTCAAGCATCTGGGGATGGCCCAGGCGGTGACCGGCCACGCGCGTGGCGCCATGGAGCTTGTCGGACAACCGGTCCGCCTGTCCCGGACCCCGACCAGCATGGCGCTGCCACCACCGGAATACGGCGAGCATACCGATGAAGTTTTGACGGAACTTGGCATGAGCGAGGCGGAGATCGCCGAACTTCGCGCCGCCAACGTCATCTGAGCCCAACGACACAGCGACGTCGACGAAGAGGAGAGACCCCATGGCGACCCAGGAAATCATCGCTGGCGAGGAAAGCCGGCTGTTGAGCGAAGTGCGTGACAGGATCGGCTGGATCACCTTCAACAACCCGGACCGGCACAACGCCATGTCCAAGGACATGTGGGATGGCGCGGCGGCGCTGTTGGATCAATACGCCGCCGACGGCGCGGTTCGCGCCATTGTGCTGACCGGGGCCGGTGACCGGGCTTTCGTTGCCGGCGCCGATATTTCAAAATTCGAGAATGAACGGTCCTCGGCTGATGCGATGATCGCCTATGATCGCTCCGTCAGCCGTTTCCACGACTCGCTGAGCGCGGTGAGCAAACCGACGATCGCCCGGGTCAACGGCTATTGCATCGGTGGTGGTCTGGCGATCGCCATCGGCTGTGATATCCGGATCTGTTCCGACAAGTCGACCTTCGGGGTGCCGGCGGCAAAGCTTGGCATCGGTTACAAGGCCAAGGGCATCCGCGAGCTGGAGCGCCTGGTCGGGCCGGCATTCACCGCGGAAATTTTCTACACCGCGCGCCAGTTCGACGCCGAGGAGGCGCGGATCATGGGCCTGGTGAACCGGGTGGTCCCGGAGACCGGCCTGGACGCGGCGGTCGGCGACCTGATCGGCAGGATCGCCGAAAACGCGCCGTTGTCGATCAAGGCGGTCAAGGAGACCTTGATAGAGCACGGCAAACCCGAAGCGGAGTGGGACTTCTCGGCCCATTACGCGACGGTCAAGCAATGCGGCGTCAGCGCCGACTATACCGAAGGCCGCACCGCCTTCATGGAAAAGCGCAAACCGAACTTCGCCGGACGCTGATCCGACAACGGGCTATGCTTCATTAACACGTTCGGGAGAATGCAATCGAATCCCTGGACTTGATCCAAGGTCCAGGCCTACAGCTGTTCGGTAAGCTCAACGCCCGTCGCCCTGCCGTTCGCCAGGGCGACGGATTGGTTTTTGAAGCGCTGGCGATTCCCGGCGCGCTGTAATCAAGGCTCGCCAGGAATGTCGTCGATTTTCCCGGACAGCAGGGGGCTATGCCTGCACTATCGCTAGTGTCATATCGATCTGCGGCGGGGTGACGGGGCTAGGGCGGCGCTCATTGGCTGTGATCCGCGCGGCGCATGGGCGAGGGGAGATCTTCGATGCAAGGAACCGCGGGCCGCATTTTATACGAGACGTTGAAATCGCATGGCGTGACCTGCATTTTCGGGATGGAGGACCCGATCCATGTTTTCCACGCCGTTGATCGTGCGGTCACGCGCATCGTCACGGTTCGAGATGAAAAACATGCCGCTATCATGGCGCATGGCTATGACCGGGGGTCTGCGCCTCGACATTTGGACCGGGCGCCTCGAATCTGCTGACCGGGCTATTGGAAGCCAGCCGGTCATCGGTGCCGGTGATCGCCCTGGTTCAAGATCACCCATTAAAGCTGAAAGATCGCCACGCCAGCAGCGCCTTGGATCACGTCGCCGCGCTGCAGCCGTTCGTTAAGGCGGTGATACGGATCGATTACCCGGAACAGACAGCCGAGCTGACCCGCCGGGCTTTTCGCCTGGCAACCACCGGTCGGCCCGGCCCGGTCGGCTTGATCTGCCCGACCGACGTGATGGCGGCGCAAACCGAGGGTGACCCGCGCGCCGACATGCCATACATCCGCTATCCGGCGAACCGGGTGCGGGCGAGCGTCGAGGCGATCGCCAGGGCGGCGGCGCTTTTGGCGAACGCCGAGCGTCCCCTCATCGTCTCCGGTGGCGGGGCGATTATTTCCGGCGCCACCAACGAAGTGGCGGAACTGGCCGAACGCTTTTCCGCGCCCGTGGCGACGACGATGACCGGCAAGGGGGCGATCGCCGATTCCCATCCGCTATCCGCCGGGGTTCTCGGCAGTTCCACCGGCGGTAAGCTGGGGCGCGGCAAGATCGCCAATCAATTGCTCGGCGAGGCGGATCTGGTCTTCATCCTCGGATCGCGTACCGGGCAGATTTGTTACAGCGACTGGAGCCTGCCGAAACCGGGTGTGACAGTGATGCATCTGGATATCGACCCCGAGGAGATCGGCCGCAACTTCGCGACGGATCTGCCGATGGTCGGCGATGTGCGCGATAGCCTGCGGGACCTGCTTGGTTACGCGAAAGAACACGGATTGAAGACCGAAAGCCGGGACAATGGCGGGCGGCTCGCGGCCATGCATGCGGATTGGCGCCTTGAGCTTGAACCGGCCGCGCGCGCCGGCCAGACGCCGATCCGACCGGAGCGGGTGTTTGACGCGATCGACCGGGTGTTGGACGACAAATCATTGTTGGTCACCGATGCGAGCTATGTCACCGGTTGGGCGATGAGCCAGTTGAGCGTGCCGGCAAGCGGGCGGTTTATTCTGTCGCCTCGGGGCACCGGCGGGATCGGTTGGAGCCTGCCGGCGGGTATCGGCGCAAAGCTGGGCGATCCGTCCCGCACGGTGATCTGCGTCACCGGCGATGGCGGTTTCGGTTACGTGATGAACGAACTTGAAACCGCCGCTCGTAACGCTGTGGATCTGCTGGTCGTGGTTTTCAACAATTCCGCCCTGGCGTTTCAGCGCCATTGGGAGGAGTTGGCGATGGGAGAATATTTGCACTGCGATTTTCTCGACGTCGATTATTCCGAAGTGGCGCGGGCCCTTAAATGTGGCGGCGAGAATGTGACCGACCCAAAGGATCTGGAAGAGGCGATCGCGCGGGGGCTCGCCTATGCCGGCCCCTATCTGCTGAATGTCGTCGTCGATCCAGAAGCCGCCGCCCCCATCGTCGGCTTTGACAAGCCCGTTCCCGCCGGGGCAAGCCACTAGAGCGCTCGATACAACCAATGTAGCGCTGATATACGCCGCCTTTCGTCACGCCGACCCGCTTCAGGCATGGGCCCTGGATCAAGTCCAGGGATGCGGTTGATTTTACCGAAAAGCAGTGGGCGCGGGCACTGTGCTGTCCGGGGGAAACCATATCCGTCGCCCTGGCGAAAGGCAGGGCCGAAGCCTGAGGCTTCTCGGCGGCGCGAATGGCTGATACTGGCGACACCTGGCGACACCTGGCGAAACCTGGCGAAACCTAGCGATGTATTGCGCCCATTTCTCGCCCATCCGTCACAGTGAACGTAATCAGGCGTGGACCCTGAGTCCTGCCCTCACGAAAGTGGGAGTCGCCAGGGCGGCGGGCTTCGATTTTCCCTAACCGCTTTAGGCATGGGCCCTGGATCAAGTCCAGGGATGCGGATTTTCAATGCGGCGCGCATTTTCAAGTCTCCGTCATGGCAAACCGCCAAGTCCTACTCTGGTTGGGCGATAGTCCAGGGATGCGATCGATTTCCCCGGACACCAGTGGGCGCAGGGCGAGTTGGTGGGGTGGCGGGACCGAGGCGCCGGCGCGTAGGATGTAGTCCGTGTCGGGGATGGCCGGGGAGTGTTCTTCGATGGAAGGGTCCGCCGTCGAGTTTCGCCTAGCGGTCCAACCATCCATGCCGTATTTTTTGACTGCAGAGCGTGGGAGGGGCCGGGTCAACCGATGAGACAAACCGTCGTGAAGCGCTATCCCGGTTTACCCAAGGAGGTGAACTACGTCATTCAGCCGTACGACGGCGATATGCTTGATGCGCGGATGATGGCCCTGTGTCGGCGCTGGATGTACGGCCAAGCCTCCGAGGAGGGGCTGGTCTCCAAAGGCATTGTCGAGACGGAGGAATTTTACGCCGTGTTGCGTAACGTCATGCTGCTGGAAATTGAGCGTTCGAGGCCGTTCCAATACGACTATATTTTTCGGATCCACGGCGCCGACATCGTCACCCTCCATGGGCAGGACATGACCGGCAAGCTGATCAGCGCGTTTGAGGGGCCGGAATGCGCGCTTTTCCTCGACTTGTTTGACATCGCGCTCACTCGAAAATCCCTGGTTTATGCTGAGCACGCGCCGCCGCTCAACATCGATGTTGAGCAATGGCAAAGTTTGGTTCTTCCCCTTGGCGAGGACAAGGTCGAGTGGATTTTGGTGGTCAGCCTGCCGTCCGGCCCGCGCCTCAGCCCCCAGGAAGAGCAGACAATCTATCTGGACTAACGCCCTATCTGGACTAGGTGTTTAGTCTCGGAGATTGATGGAGCGACGGCACCGATGGCAAACCACGGTCATGGTATCGGGACGTTCCCCAGGCCGACTTGGATGAAGAGCTATCGTTTCTCCGGGATGATATACCCCGACTCTCCGC
>JAQBUJ010000193.1 GCA_027623845.1 Pseudomonadota bacterium | reverse complement strand
TTCTGCAGTTCGTTGCGAATGCGCTCGCCGGACAATCCCCTTAGCAAGGCTGCGTCCAGCCGGCAGGCCGCTAGCGCAACAGCATCGATCGGTCCTTTGCCATATCGCGCCTGGAAACGGAAAAAACGAAGAATACGAAGCGCGTCTTCGCGGATGCGTTGGGTGGCTTCGCCGACGAACCGGACTCTGCCGGCCACCGCGTCTTCCATGCCGCTCATAGGGTCGAGGATCACGCCGTGGATATCCATGAAGATAGCGTTCATCGTGAAGTCACGCCGCGCCGCGTCCTCGGCCCAGTCATCGGTAAAGGCGACCACGGCGCGACGACCATCGGTCTCCACGTCCCGGCGCAAGGTGGTGATTTCGTAGGGGTGGCGGTCGGCGATGGCGGTGATCGTGCCATGGGTGACGCCGGTTGGTTTGGCTTTGAGGCCGGCCGCCAGGAGGCGCTTCGTGGTTTCCTCGGGCGGGTGGACCGTCGCGATGTCGATATCGGTGACGGGCAAGTGCAGCAATGTATTGCGCACGCAGCCGCCAACAAAACGGGCCAGGCCGGCCTCGGCCCCCAAGGCGGTCATCACCGCCTGGGTTGCCGGGGTGTTTCTCCAGGTCGAACCGGTTGGTTCACCCGGCATCGTTCGCCCCGTTACCGTCCACCCCACTGGCGTCCACCCCACCGGCGGTTACCCCATCGCCTAAAACATCAAGCAGAAACTCGGCGAGATTCACCAACATGCCCGCCGTCGCCCCCCAGATATATTGATCGGGGTGCGGCAGGACGTAGAAATGGCGGATCATGTTCTGCCATTCCCGGCTGTGCCGCTGATGATTGGCGCGGTCCAAAACGAAGGAAAGCGGCACCTCGAAGATCGACGCGACCTCCACCGGGTCGGCTGTCACCTCGAAAGGCGGGCGCACGAGACCGACGATGGGCGTCACCACGAAGCCGGTTCGCGTGACATAGGTGTCGAGCCGGCCGATCACTTCGACATGCCGGCGATCCAACCCGATTTCTTCCTCGGTCTCGCGCAACGCCGTATCGATGGCGTCGACATCCGTCTCTTCGGCCCGACCGCCGGGGAAGCTGACCTGCCCGGCATGATGCGGCAGATCGGCCGAGCGCTGGGTAAGCAGGATGGTCGGTTGCCCGGGGCGGCCAATAATCGGCACCAGCACAGAGGCCGGACGGCGCTTTTCCGGCAACTCCATCCCTGGATTGAGATCATGATCACCGCGTCGGGTGACGGCGGAGGACCGTTCCTTGGGAATGCCGTCACCCGCTGCCGCGATGGCGCGGGCGAAAGCGTCGCTGAATTCCTCGAGGGTCAGCATTCCGGCTCTACCGGGCCTAGCGGATAAAATCTGCCCTTGCTCCATACGCCGTAAACCCTCTCTCCGTCGATATCGCGCTCATGGGCCAATTCGGCCAGTTCATAGAAGACCGAGCGCGTCAACCGGGCCTCGAGACCCTCGCGAACCAGAATATAGGGACTGGGTTCCTGCGTCTTGGGGTCGATCGCAACGCGTAGCGGATGATCAGGTCCGCAATCGACCTCGGCATCCAGATTGGTGCGGAATTGTAGCAGATCGTCCTTCCCGCCGGGATCCGCGCCGGCGATATGGGTCATTTCGACGGCGGTGAATGGCGCGTCATCGACATCGATGATGCCGCGTTCGACCGGCGTTACCAGCCAATATTGACCGTCTGCCTCGCGTCGAAGTACGGTCGAGAACAGCTTGACCAACCGCATTCGATTGATTGGCGATTCCTGATAAAACCAAGTCCCGTCCCGCCCGATTCGCATCTGAAAATGTCGAATTGCCTCCTGTTCACGGTTCTGGGACTTGCCGGAAACCGCGTCTGCTATACGCTCTAGTCTGGATGACGATTGAGGTTGTTTGTCGCCCATGGCCGACCGATATCCTAAATCTGCCTTGATTGTGCGTGATGCTGCCCGAAACCTCACGTGAGAGAGTATACGCCGATGACCGACTCCTCCACCCTCGATAGCGCTCCCGAAGACCAGCTATTGGCCGAGATCGACACGCTTGGCGTCCACATAGGCAAGGTGCGCGAGCAGGTTGAACGGATCATCTTCGGTCAGCAGCTGGTTGTTGATCAAACCTTGATCACCATCCTGGCCGGTGGACACGGGTTGCTTATCGGCGTGCCTGGATTGGCCAAGACAAAATTGGTCGAGACCCTTGGCACCGTGTTTGGGCTTGACGACAAACGGGTTCAATGCACGCCCGATCTGATGCCCGCCGATATCATTGGCTCCGAGGTGCTTGAGGAAGATACCGCCGGCAAGCGGAGTTTCAGGTTCATCCCCGGCCCGGTGTTCTGCCAGGTCTTGATGGCCGACGAGATCAACCGCGCCAGCCCGCGCACCCAATCGGCGCTGCTGCAGGCGATGCAGGAGCTGACCGTGACCGTCGCTGGCCAGACCCATGATCTGCCCCGGCCTTTTCATGTTCTCGCGACCCAAAATCCGCTGGAGCAGGAAGGCACCTATCCGTTACCGGAAGCACAACTCGATCGTTTCCTGTTGCAGATCGATGTCGGTTACCCGGACGCCGAGGCGGAGCGCCGGATGTTGATCGCCACCACCGGAGCGCGAGAAGAGGTGGCGCAAGCGGTGATGTCGGGCAAGGAATTGCTCGCCGCCCAGGCGTTGTTGCGGCGGTTGCCGGTGGGCGAAAGCGTGGTCGAGGCGATCCTGGCGATCGTTCGGGCCGGACGGCGTGAGACCACGGAGGTGGAAGAAGTACGCCGCCATGTTGCTTGGGGGCCAGGCCCGCGCGCCAGCCAGGCGCTGATGCTCGCGGTGCGGGCCCGCGCCGTGCTGGAAGGGAGGATTTCCCCCTCCGTCGATGATGTCTTGGCTTTGGCGCATCCGGTGCTTCGGCATCGAATGGCGTTGAATTTCGCCGCCCGGGCCGAGGGTGTGACCTTGGACTCGGTAATAGACCGTCTCTGTGATCGTCATCTTTGATGCCGTGTCCGACGTGATCCGCCAACAGTCAGAAGCGCTCGCCAGCCGGCTTCCGCCGCTACAGGTGCAAGCGGAACACGTCGCGGCAACGGTGATACAGGGAATGCATGGTAGCCGCCGGCCCGGTCAGGGCGAGACGTTCTGGCAGTTCCGCCGCTATCAGAATTTTGACACCGCCCGGCATATCGATTGGCGTCGATCGGCCCGAGGTCGTGAACTGTTTGTTCGCGAAAACGAATGGGAAGCGGCTCAGAGCGTTTGGATTTGGCGAGATTCCTCACCATCCATGCGCTACCGCTCGCGCCGCGATGTGCCGGAAAAGTGTGAGCGCGCCGATGTGCTCGCGATGGCCTTGGCGATCCTGTTGATCGAGGGTGGAGAAAATGTCGCGCTGCTTGGTGAGGGCATGCCGGCACGCGGTGGCCGCACCGGCCTGAATATACTGATTGAGGCGATGGCTGTTTCCGGTGGTGGTTCCAGTGCGCCGCCACCGGAACCACTGCCACGCCATGCCGGGGTGGTGTTGATCGCTGATTTCCTTGAACCGATCTCAGTCTATCGCGACGCCATAGCGGTAATGGCGTCGAACGGTTGTAAAGGCCATTGCGTGCAGATCCTCGATCCGGCGGAAGAGGGCTTCCCGTTTGGCGGGCGCATTCGTTTCGAGGGCGCCGAGGATGAAGAGCCGCATCTGCTGCGCCGGGCCGACCAGGTGCGCCAGGAATACCAGGAAAAGCTGGCTCTGCACCGCGAGGAACTGCGTGACCTTGCGACCAAGGTTGGGTGGAGTTTTTCAAGCCATGTGACGGAGCAACCCGCCGAGGCGGCCTTGCTGTCGCTCTATGGCGCGCTGTCCCGAACCGCTGTTTGACGGGGAAGGCTGATGCTGGCGCTCGGTTCCCTAGCTTTCACCGCTCCTTGGATGCTGACGGCGCTGCTTGGTCTGCCGGTTCTTTGGTGGCTGCTTCGGGTCACGCCGCCATCGCCCCGCACCCAGCGGTTTCCGGCGATCCGCCTGCTCTATCGCTTGCAGTCCCGCGAAGAGACGCCGGATACCGCGCCGTGGTGGTTGCTGCTGCTCAGGCTGGTGTTCGCAGCGCTGGTGATTTTGGCGCTGGCGCATCCGATATTGCATGCCAATCCCGACCTGCCGGGCCAGGGTGCGGTGGTGATCGTGGTTGATGACGACTGGACGGCCGGACGCGATTGGGACGGGCGCGTCAAAACCATGGAGACACTGGTCGCCCAGGCTGAGCGCGAAGGCCGAAGCCTATTCCTGTTGCGCACGAACTGGACGCCAGCCGATGACCGTCCATTCGACCAACCGCTGACGACGATCGAGGCGCGCGGATTGATCAAGGCAATGGAGCCGCAGCCGACGCCGTCCCGGCTTGAGCCCTTGATGGAGGCGCTGGAACAGGCGGCGCCACCGGCGCCGGCGGACGTTTTCTGGCTGAGCAATGGCGTTCAGGACCCCGGTGAGGTCCAGTTGATGGAACGGCTTCGTCGCTTGGGCAGCTTGACCATCGTGACCGATGCTTCAACCGGCCCGAGGGTTCTTATGCCGCCGTCAAGTTCCGGGCGGTCCGTCGACGTTGAGGCCGTGCGGCTATCCGCTGGGCCGGCTGAGCCGATCTCGATCCGCGCGACAGCGGCGGATGGGAGGGGTCTGGCGCACACCACCGCCGCGTTCGCCAGTGGCGAGCGCCGCGCCAGTATCAATATCTCGCTGCCCATCGAACTGCGCAATGACATCAGTCGGATTGAGATCGAGGGAGAGACGACGGTGGCGGCGGTTGTGCTGCTGGACGATGGCTTCAAGCGCCGGCCCGTCGGTTTGGTTTCGGAGACACAATTCCAGGGCAAGCAACCCTTGCTGGATGAATTGTACTTTCTCGAGCGGGCGCTTTCACCCTTCAGCGAGGTAACCCGGGGCCGGTTGTCATCGCTGATGCGGGGCGGTTCGGCAGCGCTGATCCTGGCGGATGTCGGGGTGCTCACCAGGGATGATCAGGCAAAGCTGTCGGCTTGGATCGAGGCCGGCGGCGTGTTGATTCGCTTTGCTGGTCCTCGATTGGCGGCGGCCGGTCTTGGGTCCAAAGGCTTGGGCATAAAAGATCTTTTGCCGACACGCCTACGCATCGGCGACCGTGCCTTGGGCGGTGCGCTGTCCTGGTCGCGTCCACTGGAGGTCACCGAGTTTAGCCAGAAAAGCCCGTTCGCCGAGATGCCCCGATATGGAGAGGTCCTGGTGCGCCGGCAGGTATTGGCTGAGCCATCGATCGATCTGGACGGGAAAACTTGGGCGCGGCTTGCCGATGGAACGCCGATCGTAACCGCTCAACCGCGCGGTGATGGTTGGTTGGTGCTGTTCCACACGACGGCGAACCCCGAATGGAGCGATTTGGCGCTTTCCGGGTTATTCGTTGATATGCTGCGCCGCGTCGTCGCCTTGAGCGCCGGTTTCGCCGGTGTGCAGGGAGACCAGGCTTTGCCGCCTCTGGAGACGCTTGATGGGTTTGGCGTCCTCGGCGCGCCGTCGGCGATGGCCAGGGCGCTTTCTCGGCCGGACGCGGGTGGGTCGCCCAGTGTCGGTCCGGACCAGCCGCCCGGATATTACGGCACCGCCTTGACCCGTCATGCCTTGAACTTAACCATCAAGCCGAGCGATTTCCAGGTCCAGGCTTCGCCGCCACAGGGCGTCTTGACGCAATCTTACACGGTCGGCGCGGAGTTGGATTTTCGCCCGACCCTGCTAACGGCGGCGCTGGCGCTGTTCTTGATTGATTTCCTGGTCACCATGATCCTCCGTGGCCTGGTGGCGCCCGGACGGCTGGCAGCCCGGGGGCGCGGCGCTGGATTGGCGATCGCGGTGCTGTTGGCCGGTTGGCTGTTGTCGCCAGGAGCCGGCTTGGCAGAGGGAGCGGAACGCGAGGCTGACGCCTTTGCCTTAGATGCCTCTCTGGATACCCGTCTTGCCTATGTGATCACCGGCGATGACGCGGTCGACGCGGTAAGCGAATCCGGTCTGATCGGGCTTTCCGAGGTGCTGATCCGGCGAACCGCGATCGAACCGGCGGGACCGGTGGGCATCGATCTTGAAACCGACGAACTCGCCTTTTTCGCATTGTTGTATTGGCCGATCACGCCAGACCATCCACCGCTCAGTGATGCAGCGGTGATGCGGTTGAACGGTTTTATGCACAATGGCGGGACGATCCTGTTCGACACAAAAGACCAATTGGAAGGCGGGGTTTCCGGTGGCGGCGCGGGTATGCGCTGGCTGCGGGCGCTGAGCCGCGACCTCGACATCCCGGCGTTGATGCCGGTGCCAGCGGGTCATGTGCTGACCAAGGCTTTTTATCTGCTGAACGATTTCCCGGGCCGTTTCACTGGCGGGCTGGTCTGGATTCAGGATCAACAAGGCGCGCATGACAACGAAGTCACGCCGGTGATCATCGGCAGCCATGACTGGA
>JAQBUJ010000192.1 GCA_027623845.1 Pseudomonadota bacterium | reverse complement strand
TCGCCGGGTCGTGCATCCAGAAATTCACCTTGACGATATTGTCCGGCGTACCGCCGCCTGCGGCGACCGCAGCCGCAATATGGGTGAAGATGTTGGCGATCTGCTGGTCGAGATCGTCCGGCATACCGCTTCCGTCCGGCGCCCGGCCACTGATGATGCTGGACATAAGGATATTACCCACCCGGCTGGCGTTGGGGATCGGGTTGGCGTGGCCATAGCCGTCGAAATTGATGCTCTTGCGCTTGACCATGGCGTCGCTCCTTTGCGTCAATCCGACGCGGCGCTGGTGAAGACCGGCGCGTTCTCTAAATCATCTTCCAGGGCGCCGGATCCTTCGGTCGGCATCGGCTTGACGTAGTTGAGGGCGGCCTGGATATCACCGCCCCAGATGTCGCGCGGCAACTCGTACAGCAGTTCGACGCCATAACCATTTGGGTCATGGATATACAGACTGTGGGTCATCCCGTGGTCGACCCGACGATCGAATGCAACGCCCTTCTCCTGGAGATAGGCGAGTTGGCGCAGCCAAGATTCCCGATCCGGAAGCGCTATCGCTACGTGGTTGATCGCCACGGGCATGCCGAACATTTTCCAATCCTTGGGGGGTGGCGGCAGCTCGGTGTTTTCAACCAGCGCAATGTCATGATGATTGGGCTGACCATCGCGTTGACCGCTATAAAAACGCATTTTCGGTGGGTTCGGTCGCTCTGGCGTCGCGCTGAGTTCTCCTACTTGTTTGAGGCCGACAACCTCCGTCCAAAATTGATGCGACTCCTCAAGATCACGAACATTTAAGACCAAATGGTTGATGCCCAGCGGCGTCACAGGCGCCTTAGGCGCGGTTAGTTGTGTATCGCTCATTTGACCCTCCCGTTCGATTTGATGTCCCGCCCGAAACCATGGGGGCGAGCCATCGCGCCGCCAGCCTGAACGCTATCAGCCGGGGAATGAAAACCACAAGGAAGATCATGGACGCATTGATCCGGAGAGTTGAATTGCTCGGGATATGCCAGCATTGCAGGTTGCCGAGGTGGTCAAACGCCATCCGGAGATCGCCAAAGCCCGTCTGGTGGTTACCGGTCGCACCGGCCAGGATGTGATGACCTTGCATACCGAGGTGGCGGGCGCAGGCGAGGCGCTGAGCGACGCGGTGAAGCAATCGATACAGGCGGTGACCAAGCTGCGCGGCGAGGTGGTCTTCGCCGCGCCGGGCGCACTGGCCAATGATGGCAAGGTGATCGAGGATGCACGCAGCTACGAGTAAAGCTCACGTCTTCTCGTGATGCGCCTCGCTCAACCGCCTTGTACCGGCTTGGCGATCATAAACATGGAAGTTGTTCAGCATTCGGCCATAGAGATGCAGGCTCAGGGTTGCTGGGCGGCCCGACGCGACGCCGGTCTCGTGGATATGATCGGGGTTTGGAACAAAGGTTGAGACCGCGCCCGGTGGCAACAGCACGAGGCCGCCGGGGACCAACTCGATACCGGTGTTCCCGGGCTTTGCGGCATTGTCGTCAACCCGCATGAAGGCTTGTTCTTCCAACAAACCCTCGGCGATCCCGACCACGCCCCAGGTGCCGTGATCGTGGATCGGCGTCCATTGCCCTGGCGTCCAGACCAGCGAGAACAGCGACAGCGTGTCATCCTCGGTGGCGAAGATCAGATTGCGGGCATACCCGTTCGGATCGCTTCTGCGGTGCGCTGGTTCAAGGAAATCATCCGCCGCCTTGGTCAACTCTCCCATCACCGGAGCGAGCCGGCGAACGATGTCTGCCGGGGCCGAAGTTTCGCCGATGACGCTTGTGCAGGTGTCGCGGAAGGCTTCAAGGATCGGGTTCACGGCGCACTCTCCGAGGATTGATGAGTGTTGATTATAGCAAGTCCGTTCCTAATTATTGATAGTGAAGGCAAATCTGTTCCAATTTTGTTATTTTTGAAGCCAAATATCCTCCAGCGCCGAATCGTCTTCTCCGGGTACATGCACGACGGTATAGCGGAACGGGTCACCTTTTATCGGCTTGGTGGCGTCCAGCCCCATCTTGTCGACCAGCCCGTCCTCGGCCGAGGGGTCGAGGCGGGAACCCTGCGCGCGGGGCACCACAACCAGATCGCTGGCCGCCTGAAACCGCGTCGCTACCGCCCATTCCACGGCCGTTGGATCATGCACGTCGACATCCTCGTCAACGACGGTCACCTGCTTGATATCCGCATGGCCGGCGAACGCGCCCATGATGATGTTTTTCGGCTCGCCTTCCCAGCGTTTGGCGATTTTCACATGCAGATGATAGCGACAGACCCCGCCGCGCGAGAGATGCACATCGAGGACGCTGGGGAAGCTCCGTTGCAGGAAGGCGATAAGCGAGGCCTCACGAGGGATCGCACCGAGCAGAAGGTGCTCCATGGCCGCCGGGACGATGGTGTGGAACAGCGGCTTACCCCGGTGGGTGATGGCGTCGACTTCGATCACCTGACGCATGCCGGCCGGGCCGTAATATTGCGGAAATTCACCGAACGGTCCTTCAAGCTCGCGCACCTCCGGCAATAATCGGCCCTCGATGACGATCTCTGCCTGGGCCGGCACCCGCACGTCGTTGGTGATGCATTTACTCACCTCCAGCGGCCGCCCCATCAGCGCGCCGGCGACCATCAACTCGTCCGAATTGATCGGCAGGATCGCCTGACTGGCCAGCAGGGTCATCGGGTCGACGCCGATGACGATGGCCACCGGCAACGCCTCGCCCTTGGCCTCGGCGGCGTCATGGAAGCGATGCAGGTCGCGCGGCAGGATCAGGATGCCGAGCCGGTTTGGACCGCTTATCTGCAAGCGGTTGATCGAGACGTTTTGATCGCCGGTTTGGGGGTTGCGAGCGATGACCAGGCCGGCGGTGATATAGGCGCCGTTGTCATGCTCGTTATGGGTGGGGATCGGCAGCGCGGCCTTCAGGTCGATGGCGTCGCGGTGGACGATCTCCTGCACGGGCGCCTCGTCGACCTCGGTCCAGGGCAACGGGTTCAGCACCGCGTCGCGAAACCGGTCGAGTAGAGAGGCATCATCGCTGCCCATCGCCTCGGCGATCCAGGCGCGCTGCGAGACGATGCCGGAGATCACTGAGACCGGATGGCCGCCGGGTTCCGGAAACAGCACCGCCTTCTCGCCGTCCAGCCGCTTGGCGACGGCGGCGAGGGTATATTCAAGTGGAATGCCGGGCTTGGCCCTAGCCAGGCGTCCATTGGCGTCTAATCGGTCCAACCAGTCCCGTAGACTGCTGACGGCGGCGGGGCGATTTGAAATCGTTTCTGTCATGACGGCGGGTCCGGCGGGTTAATTCTTTCAGATGTTCCACCCGAGTCTAGCAGACATGGCAGCGCGCGAGACAGCCGATAGACGCTGATTTTACCCCAGGGCTCGGGCGGTGATACTGCGGCTTGACCGAGGGGCAGGCGCGCCGCACTTTCCGGGCAGAAAAAATGATAGGACCGTTCAATGACGATTTCCGCCGCTCACATCCTCGGCTGGTTCGAGGGAGAGGAGGGATACAATGTGCTCACCCGCAATTTCGCCGATGCATTGGGCCGGTCTCTACCGGTCTATCGAACCGCCCTGCCGAGGCGCAATGGCGAGAGCGTACGGGTCGCGCCGGAAGTGCAGCAACACCGGGGCCGGGAGGATTTGGCGAATCTTCTGTTCTCCTGGGGTGATCAGACATCCTATCTCAAGACCATGCCGGGCCGGCGGATCGCCTATGTCATCTGGGAGACCAGCAAACTGCCCGATGGCTGGTTCGTGCCACTGCGCCAGGCTGAGCGCTATTGGGTGCCCTGCACTTGGGCCCGGGACATGTTGATCGACAATGGTTTCGATGCGGATGCCATCGATGTGGTGCCGCTGGGTATCGATGTTTCGGTGTTTCACCCTGCGGTGCCGCCTGAGCCGAGCGTGGCCGCGCTATCCGGGTTCAAATTCATCACCGTTGGTCGTTGGCAGCACCGCAAGGGTACGGTTGAGCTGTTGCGCGCCTTTGATGCCGAGTTCGCCGGCGACCCTTCGGTTCGCCTGGTCCTCAGCTGCAACAACCCACACCGCCCGGACATCAACATCGCCGAAGAGCTGCGGGCGTTGAATCTCTCCTGCCTGGAGCAACTGACCTTTCTGTCCGATGGGATCGCCAACCAGCGAATGGCGTCGCTGTTCACCGCCTGCGACGCGGCGGTGTTCCCAACCCGCTCCGACCCCTGGGGCTTGCCGATTTCCGAGGCGATGGCTTGCGGTCTGCCGGTGGTCGCCACTCATTTCAGCGGCCCGGCCGACTATATGACCGACACGACCGGCTATCCACTGGGTTGGAAACCGGCGCCCTGTCCGTGGATGCCGGCGAGCATGGCCGATGGTGACTACGGGATGTGGGCCGAGCCGGATTTCACCGAGCTCCGCCAGCTGATGCGACGGATTTACGAGAATCGGGAAGAGGCGCAGGCGGTCGGCGCGCGGGCGGCGGCGCATATCGCCGAGACCTGGACCTGGGACCACGCGGCGGAGAAGGCGGCGGCGGTGCTGCGAGGGATTTAGCGAGAAGAGTGGGCGTTCAGCGTCACCACGCCTATTTGTCCCGGTTGCCAATTTGCGCAGCAAGGTCCGAGCATGACTGTTTCATAGCGGCCAGCGTTTCATCGCGCACCCCGGAAAAATCGGTCCGTACCCGTGCGGCGAACGCGCTGGAAACATTGGTTTGCAGATCATATTTTTCGGCCCAACCGATGACCGCCAGCATGACGGGGAGCAGATCTTTTCCCTTGCCGGTCAGATTGTATAAAACTTGGCGCCCGTTCGCCGGATCTTTTTGCCGGCTAATGATTTGCTCCGTTTCGAGCCGCCTTAACCGGTCGGACAACACGTTGGTCGAAATGCCTTCGCCAGCATCCAGGAAGTCCTGAAACCGGGTAAAGCCACGGAACATCATGTCGCGAATGATCAATAACGACCAGCGGTCCCCGAAGGTGCCCAGCCCAAATCGAATTGGGCATTGATGAGGTTCGTAAATCATGCGCCTAGCATAGCAATCTAGAAACCCCTTGCAAAGAACAAGTGGTTTCGCTAAATTACTTGTGATTTGCAAGTGGAATAAATTTCCCTTCGATAAGGCCAAAACCATGAACCGTGCGATGACACTGGCCGACTGGAGTCTGCTTTTATTGGCGGCTCTGCTTTTGGGCAGTACCTTTCTGTTCCTCAACATCGCCATCAAGGAGATTTCGCCGCTTACCTCCGCCGCGCTTCGGACCCTGATAGCGGCGCCCATCTGTTGGGGGGTAATGCGAGCTTTTGGGGGGCGCCTGCCACGCACCCGCCGGGGATGGATCTCACTCTTCTGGCTCGGCCTGCTGACGGGGGCGATCCCCTTCGGCGCAATCTCTTGGGGTCAGCAGCATATCGCGAGCGGCATGGGCGGTATCATGTTTGGCACCATGCCAATCCTGACGGTCGTGCTGGCGCCTCTGTTCCTCGACGAGGAAACGTTCACTCCCAGGCGTCTGGCTGGCGGCGTGGCGGGGCTCGCCGGGATCGTTCTGTTGATCGGTCCGTCGGTGCTGGCCAACGCGAGTGACCAGGTTCTGGGCATCGCCATCACCTTTCTCGCCCCGTTGAGCCACACCCTGGGCGCCATTTATGCCCGCCGCCAGACCAATCTATCGCCGCCTGCCATGGCCACCGGCCAGATGATTTTCGGCGCGCTAATCTTGGTGCCGCTGGCGTTCGCGGCGGAGGCGCCGCTCAGCCTGAACCCGAGTATGGGGGCGATCGGCGCCATGCTCGTCGCAGGTGTATTTTGCACTGCGATCGCCATGAGCCTCTATTTTGTGATCGTCCGCCGGATCGGCGCCACCCGCAGCTCTCTGGTGCCTTTGTTCTTTCCAGTGGTCGCGGTGGTGCTGGGTGCCGTGGTGCTGGGCGAGCGACTGCCGCTCGAGGCCTTTATCGGTCTGGCGCTGATCCTGGCGGGTGCGCTTGCTGTCAGCAGCCGTGCGCCGGTCGAACCGCCGGTCTCTACCACCCTCAGCCCCCAGGCGGAAAAGTAGTAACGTCACCGAGCCTCGTCGCAAAGGGCTTTGCAGGGGGCGATCTCGTGGAGCAGTAGAACCTGAAATGTGGTCGCTTGCGGCTGGGGGCGTTCTACGGCAGGCAATCTCGTGTGGACCATACGTGTCCACGCTCAATCACGATACGCTCTGGGGAAAGCGAAGATCGGTTCTGCCGGAATATCCTTGGGGGTTTGGTGCGGACGGCGGGGGTTAAATCCCTCGTACAGGCACCAATCTCATTTCGATCTCAGCGTTATCAATAACTTAGTCAATCTCACGGTTCGATCAAGGGGCACGTTCTGTACATCAGTTTGTGCATCAGTCGATCGCCGATCTCCTTCGCCATCTCATGACCTCCTGCGACTCCCTGATACCAATTTGCGCTGAGGCTGACTCGCGAGGGATTCCCATATTTAGTGTTTTGTGATTCATTCATG
>JAQBUJ010000191.1 GCA_027623845.1 Pseudomonadota bacterium | reverse complement strand
CAGGCGCCGACGGAATTCGCCGCTTTCGCACCGGTTGCCGGCGGGTTCTGGCGGCCCCATCCAACGGATTGCGCCGGCCCGGTAAAGCTGCTGCATACGCATGGTTGGAAGGACTCGACCGTGCCGTTGGAGGGGCGACCGATTTGGGGCGGGGTGATTCATCAGGGTGACATTTTTCAGGGGCTTCAGCTTTGGCGTGAGGAAAACGGTTGTCATGCCGGGCGACCTAACCGGTTTGTCACCAAAGGGGCGTTCTGGCGCCGGGCCTGGACGTCCTGCGACAAAGGCACCGCGCTTGAAATGGCGATGCATGCCGGCTCACACGGGGTGCCAAAAGGCTGGTCGACAATGGCTTTGGACTGGTTCGAGAAAGTCGCACCGCACAAGCTGGCCTCGAAATAAGGCGGCAGGGGGTGGGCGAAGGGTAAGAGAGGCCGAGAGACGACCGTATCCAGTGCCGGATAAACGATGATCGCCGGCCATGGCGGATGTATTCCCGCCGCCCGCTGCGCTACCGTCCAGCCCAGATCTTCCCGATGGTGATTGGAGCGTTTTGATGAGCGGAGTTTTGGACGGTATCCGGGTGCTTGATTTCGGCCGGTATATTGCCGGGCCGTTCTGCGGCATGTTGCTGGGCGATATGGGCGCCGAGGTGATCCGCATCGACAGGCTCGCCGGTAGTGAGGATCGATTTCTCGTGCCGGTCGCGGAATCCGGAGAAGGCCCGCTATTCCTGGCGCTCAACCGCAACAAGCGCTCTTTGACCCTGAACCCGACCAAGCCCGAGGGCCGGGAAATCGTGCGCCAGCTGGTCAAGTCGGCGGATGTGGTGATCGCTAATCTGCCGCAACCGACCCTGGTGTCGATGGGGATCGACTATGAGACCCTGAAGGCGATCAAGGAGGATATCATCCTGACCACGGTGACCGCCTACGGCAATGGCGGGCCGTATAGCGAGCGGGTCGGCTTCGATGGCGTCGCTCAGGCATTGGCCGGCGCCACCTATCATGGTGGACGCCCGGGCGATCCGATGAAGTCCTTTGTGCCTTTCGCCGATTTCGGCACCGCGTCGCTCGCCGCCTTCGGCACCATGGCGGCGTTGTACGAGCGCCAGAAAACCGGCCAGGGCCAGCTTGTCGAGGGCGCGCTGACCCGTACGGTGATGGCCTTCAATATCGCGGTTCTCGGCGAGGAGGCCGTCAAGGGGGGCGACCGACCCGCCTATGGCAATCGGGGCTATAGTTCGGGCCCAAGCGACGCCTTCAAGACCAAGGACGGCGCGGTGATGGTACAGATCATCGGCCCGGCGATGTTCAAGCGCTGGGCCGACCTGATGGGTGAGGATCATTGGTTGACCGACCCGCGCTTCGCCACCGACATGGATCGCGGCGACAACGGCGAGCTGCTTAGCGCCCGGATGCAGGTCTGGTGCATGGACAAGACCACCAAGGAGGTTTTGGACGCGCTCGATGAGGCGCGCATCCCCTGTGGCCCGGTGCTCAGCGCGAAACAGGCCCTGGAGGACCCGCACATAAAGGCGATGGATTTCCTTCAGGACATGGCGTTTCCGGGGATGGACAAGCCGGCCTCGATCACCACGACGCCGGTCAAGCTGTCAAAGACTCCCGGCACGATCCGCCAACGCACCGCGATGCTTGGCGAACATACGGCGGAAATTTTGGCCGAGATCGGCTATGACGCCGCCGCCGTCGCCGATCTGCGGGACAAACGGGTGGTTTAACCAATGTCGGGGCGAGGGCCTCTGTCGTCCGGTAAAATTAACCGCATCCCTGGGTTTGATCCAGGGTCTACGCCTGAAGCGGTTCAGCGTGACGGGTAGAGGCGCAGCTGCAAGGATCTCCACGCGTTAAATCGACATGCGGCGGGCTGACCGGCTTCAGGCATCGGCCCTGCCGTTCGCCAGGGCGACGGGGGTTTTTGTTGAAAAAGGTGCGACGTTTCGCAGGTAGCGAAACCCAGTTTCAAGGTTTCCCTAGGCGGGCCGGGTTTCGTGGTTGACCGCCGCCGCCCGGAGAAAATCGACCGCATCCCTGGGTTTGATCCAGGGTCCACGCCTGAAGCGGTTCGGCGTGACGGATCGAGGTGCAACTGCAAGAATCTCCACGCGTTAAATTGACATGCGTCAGGCTGGCCAGCTTCAGGCTTCGGCCCTGCCGTTCGCCAGGGCGACGGAGCGAAAAATGCGATGTTTCGCAGGCTTCGACCGTGAGGTCTGCCCTCCCATTTGCGCCGCCATACTCGTCCAGCATCGATCATCACACATGTACGCCATCGCATGCTTGCCGGGCGACGTAGGTCGGTTAGGCTCGGCAAAATAGTGAACATCCTAAAAGGGGGACCGTCCGATGACCGCGCGCTCAAACAATCAAGACTGGCTCGCTACGGTCGAGGAAGAGATCCTTGAAGCAAATCTGCCGATTTGCGATCCGCATCATCATCTGTGGGACGGCGCGCGCCAGCATATCCAGCCGCGCTATCTGCTGGACGAGATCCTGGAAGACGTCAACAGCGGGCATAACATCGTCTCGACGGTTTTCATCGAATGCGGCGCCATGTTCAAGCAGGACGGTCCGGAACATCTGCGGCCGGTCGGCGAGACCGAATTCGTCAACGGCATCGCCGCGATGAGCGCGTCTGGGAGATATGGCAAGACACGGGTGGCGGCCGGGATCATTGGCACCGTGGATCTGCGCATCGGCGCGCTGGCCGGCGAGGTGTTGGACGCCCATATCGCCGCCGGTCACGGACGGTTTCGTGGAATTCGCCGGGCTATTTCCTGGGACGCAGCGCCGGAGATTCGCAATCACCGCACCGAACCACCGCAGAGCGTGATGATGCAGGAGGATTACCGCCGTGGCTTCGCTGAGCTGGGGCCGCGCGGCATGACCTTCGAGGCTTGGTGCTATCACACGCAAATCCCCGAGGTGACCGATCTCGCGCGCGCCTTCCCGGACACCACGATCATCCTGGATCATTTCGGCGGCCCGCTCGGCACCGGTCCCTATGTTGGCAAGGCCGATGAGGTCTTTGCCGCCTGGAAACCGATGGTTACCGAGCTGGCGAGCTGCCCGAACGTGGTGGCCAAGCTTGGCGGTATCAACATGGACGTCAACGGCTTTGCCTGGGACGACAAGCCCAAGCCGCCGACCAGCCAGGAGCTGGCCGATGCGACACGGCATTACTACGATTTCACCATCGAGGCCTTCGGCGTCGAGCGCTGCATGTTCGAGTCGAACTTCCCGGTCGATAAATTGAGCTGTAGCTATCCGGTGCTCTGGAACACCTTCAAGCGGATCGCCTCCGGCGCTTCGGCGGCGGAGAAGGCGGCGCTGTTCCACGACACGGCGGCGCGGGTCTACAGCCTCTAGCGTCTGGTTGGCGCAGCGGCCTCGTCAGCCGGGCCAGGCCTCCGGCACGCTGGTGGCCAGCCAATGCACCAGCGCCGCGTTGACCTCGACCGGTTTTTCCTGCGCCATCCAATGGCCCGAGGCCACGGTCCGGGTGGTCAAGTTCCGGCAATAATCCGCCATCGGCGCCGCCAACTGTGAGGTGATGGTCTCGCAGGTCACATCGTATGAGGCGGCGAGGAACAACGCCGGCATCTCCAGCACGCCGCCGTTAACCGCCGTCTTGGCATAGTCGCCGTTGTTGGCGTGGTTCATGTACCAGGAGTTCGGGCCGAAAAAGCCGTTGCGCGCCAGCGCCGCCGCGTAGGCCTGATGATCGCGCGGGGTTAGCACATTTTCGTCCAGGGGCAGGTCCGGCGGCCGCTCGCCGCGAAACCAACCGCCATTGTGCCGCACCCTGGAGGTTGGCGAGGGCTTGCCGATGGATTGCGGGTTGCCTGCCCGGAACAGCACCCGCAGCGTGGCCGCGACATCGGCTTCCATCTCGGCTTGGGCGCTGGTGAAGTTTTCCTCGTAAAAGCGCATGTATTCCCATTGTCCTGCGGGAAATTGCTCTACGGGATAGACCGTGCGATCGACCAAGGCGATCAGGGCGTCCAGGCCAAGCTCGACCGAGCGGTAGGGCACACAGAGATTGGCCACCGCCTGGCAGATCTGGGGATGGTGGCTGGCGATGTTCCAGGCCACCGGACTACCCCAGTCGTGACCGACCCAGATCGCCCGCTCCCGGCCAAGCGCCGCCAACAACTGTGTCATGTCGGCGACGATCTTTTCCTGGGCGTAATCCTCATGCCGCGGATAAACGCTGGAACGTCCATAGCCGCGCATGTCCGGCGCGATGGCGCGGAAGCCGAGGCTGGCGAGACAGGGCAATTGGTGGCGCCAGCTCAACGATAGCTCGGGCCAACCATGCAGCAGGATCACCATCGGCCCGTCCTCGGGACCGGCTGCAAGATAGAACGTCTTGTGCCCCGCCGTGGTGATGCGATGTTCGGTGACCCGGCGTTCGGTGATGGTATCTGGGGTCATGATCAGGTATCCATGCGTCGCTATGATCGGTCGTGGTCCCGTGCCGCCGCACCAGGCGGCGGACAGGGGCCATCATTGAACACCCTCATGATGTTCGAAACCCCCTATGGTTGCCTAATGGTCGGTCGGTCGCACGCTAGCTTACAATGGCCCTCAAAGGACATGACGTGCTGACACTTACCAGACCGGCGCAAGGCCCCTTCACGACCGCTGAACGGATCATGATCACCGGGCCGGTTCTGGCGGCGTCGCTGTTGCATTCGCTGAACATGAGCACGGCCTATGTGGCTTTGCCGAACATTCAGGGCAATCTGTCGGCGGCGCCCGATCAGGTTGGTTGGGTGATCACCGCTTTCGTCGTCCCCACCGCCGTCGGCACCATCCTGACCAACGTGATGAGCCAGCGGTTCGGCCGCCGCCGGGTATTTCTGGCGGCGATCTTGGGCTTCACCCTTACCTCATTGCTCAGCGCCAGCTCGCAGACCTTGGGTGAATTGGTGATGTACCGGGTTCTGCAGGGTTTTGTTTCGGCGCCGCTGCTGCCGATTTCCCAGGCGATCATGCTGGATACCTATCCGCGCGAAAAACACGGATTAGCGATGAGTATCTGGTCCATGGGAATGATTCTCGGGCCGGTGGCCGGGCCGACCGTGGGGGCGATGCTGACGGAATATTATAACTGGCGATACGTTTTCTTCATGAATATCCCGTTCGGGATTTTCGCGTTTTTCGCCATTTTGGTCACCTTGCCTTCGGCGGAATCGAACCGTCAGAAGGTTGATTGGATCGGTGTGATCTCGTTGATCGCCGCGGTGGTGTTGTTGCAGATGGTTCTCGATCGTGGTGAGCGGTTGGGGTGGTTCGATTCCTACGAGATCATGCTGAACGCCGCCCTGTCGGCAGGGGCTTTCTACGTTTTCATTGTGCACTGCCTAACCACCGATAATCCGTATATCAGCCTGGCGATCTTCAAGGATCGAAACTATGTGATTGGTCTGTTCCTTATTTTCGCCTTCGGTATTGCAGTTTTCTCCAGCTTATTCATCCTGCCGCTGTTCCTGCAGCATGTGCAGGGGCATCCGGTGCTGTCGGCGGGGTGGGTGGTCTCGGCGCGCGGGCTTGGGACTTTGGGAGCAATGATGTCGGCGGGCTTTTTGGCCGACCGGTTTCCGGGAAAATATCTGATTCTCTCCGGTCTGCTTTGTGTCGGGGTGAGCAATATTTGGATGACCCAGTGGAACGCCAATGTCGGTACCGCGGAGATCGTCTGGGTCACCGTGATCAACGGCTTTGGCATGGGCATGATGTGGGTTTCGCTTACCACGGTGACTTTCTCGACCATGGCGGCGCATTTTCGCGTCGAGGCGGCGTCGCTGTTCTCTTTGGTGCGCGCCATTGGCGCCAGCATGGGGACCTCGGTGGTGGTTTCGATCCTCGTGCGGTCAAGCCAAGTTAACTATATCGAGATGCGCGACCGGTTCTCCGAATTCGATCAATCGGTAAAATTGAATAGCGCCGGTGCGCTGTGGAACCTTGATTCCGCTGCGGGGTTGAATGCCCTGCAACGGATGGTTTTCGGCGAGGCGCAGATGGTGGCGTTCCTGAATGATTTCGTGTTCCTGGTTTTCGTCGCGTTTCTGGCCATGCCGCTGTGTTTTTTGCTGCACCGACCCGGCAAGGGGGCCGGCTAAGTCTCGTAACGCTGGCGTTTTGGCGCTATGATGTAGAGATCACGACTGGGAGGGGGCGTCATGAACATCGCCAATCAACGCATCGTTTATCTCAATGGTGAGTATGTGCCGGAAAGCGAAGCGCGGGTTCCGATCAAGGACCAGGGCTTCAAGTTCGGCGATGCGGTGTTCGATACCACCCGCACTTTTGGTCACAAGATCTTCAAGTTGCGCGCGCATTTGGAGCGTTTTGAGCGATCCCTGCGCTATCTGAAGCTTGACCCCGGTCACTCGATTGATGCTTTCGCGTCGATCACCGAGGAGGTGGTGCGCCGGAATTTGCCGCTGATCGGCGGCGATGACGACTATTGGGTGACCCAGCGTGTCAGCCGGGGCTTGTCGGACGGCG
>JAQBUJ010000190.1 GCA_027623845.1 Pseudomonadota bacterium | reverse complement strand
ACCGTGGACCATAATGTTCATCGGAACCCGGGATTGGGCACATGGGTTCTGATCAATGGAAGGTGGTATAAGCCTCGCTCTGATCCGACGAGGCGCTCTGCTCAGGCAATCGCTCGCCCGCCGAACGGGTTAGGAACCAGATCGCTCCGGCCAACACCGCCCCGGCGGCGATCGCGGCGCCCCATAGGATCGAGATCGCCAGCGCCGGGGCGGAGCCGATACCCAGCAAGGCGAACAGGGTGATGACGGTTCCTTCCCGGACTCCCCAACCAGCAATCGAAACCGGCGCCAATTGCACCAGGATAACGATGGGTAGGAACCCAAGAACCTGAACGAAGCCAATCTCGACGCCGCTGCCCCGAGCCAAGATCCAGATGCAGGTGGCGCTGGCTGAATGGACGGCATAGCTCAGCAACAGGATCACCACCGTCGTAACGCCGCTCCGTAGCAACCGGCTGGAATCGCGTAATAATTGGGCAAACCAAGCGAGTTTTAGCCGCTGCTCTACCGTATCGCCGAACCGGTTCCCGGCGAACAATGCGGTCAAAACCAAGGCGATCGCCAACACCGGCAGAACTCTGATGAAATCCACCGGCCAATCCGCCGGCAATTGCTCTCCAAGAACAATACCGGTCACCGACATTAGCGTCAGCAGCGACAATAGCCCCGCCGTCCGATCGAGAACCACGGTCCTGGCGCCGCGCCCGACCGGCACCCCAAGGCGCCCCAGCAAACCAATGCGGACCAGATCGCCGCCGATTGACGTCGGCATCAACTGATTGGCGAACATTGCGGCGAAGGTTATGCGCATGATTTGCCAGCGCCCGACAAAACCGCCGGTCCGATGGCCGAGCGCATGCCAGCGCAATCCGACAAAAAGAGTCTGGCTGAAGCACAGCCCCACTGCCGCTGCCATGGTTGCCGGATCGACGGCGACCAGGCTCGCCAAGACTGTCGATGTGTCGACGAGGCTCAGGAAGATCGCGACCAGGCCAAGGCTGAGCGCGAATTTCAGCAGCGCCGAGCGCCAACGATGTTTCGAGCCACCCGTCATTTTAGGCAACCCCTCGGGGCGGGAAGGCGAGTTCGAACGGTTGGTCATCCGGGTCGATCGACAGGTTTGGATTGTAATGGGGATCGTGTTCCAGATCCTGCCGCCAGCGGGCGACCATAGCGGCCCGCGACGCCTCGTAGCGCCGCTCCTTGGCTGGCGTGAAATAGGTCCCCCGGGAGGCGGATTCATGGTGAAGCATCACCGCATGCGGCGTCCAAAGCGTCTTGAACCCAGCGGCGCCGGATCTCAAGCAAAGATCGATGTCTCCGAAATCAACGTCAAACCCTTCGTCGAAGCCATCAATCGCGTGGAAAACCTCGCGGCGCATGACCATGCAAGCGCCGGTCACAGCGGCCAGCGTTTGAACCGCCTCGGCGCGCCCCCAATAGCCACCCGATTCTTCGTCTAATCCGACATGCAAGTGCCGGGCGACATGCTCACCGCACAGGATGATGCCGCCATGCTGGACCCGGTGGTCGGGGTACAGCAATTTGGCTCCAACCACGCCAATTTCCGGGCGTACCGCGTGCGACACCATCTCGGTGAGCCAGGTTGGCGTCATCGGTTCGACATCGTTGTTCAGAAAACAAACCATCGCGCCACGTGCGGTTTTTGACGCCAGGTTGTTGAGCCGCGAAAAATTGAATGGTCCGGGCGCGCGAATCACCCGTGCCGTGCCGGTTTCATGGGCCTTTTCCAAAAGCTCCAGCGCGTCCGCCTCCTCACTGCCATTATCCACGATGATAATTTCCATCGAGGCATAATCCGTTCCGTCGATCAATCCATCGAGGCAGCGCCGCAGCAATCCGGCTCGGTCGCGGGTCGGTACGATCACCGAGACTAAGGGCGGCGGGCTCGGCAAAGGCCAGGTTGTGCGCCAACCCTTCGGCGTCACTTGAACAACCGCTTGAGTGGCCCGGCGATCGTGAAAACTCTGCAGCGCCAACCGGGCGGCTTCGATCGCATAGGGCTTGGCCTCCACGCCCAGTGCCGTCGATCCCGGCACCGCCCGCCAATGATAAAGTATCCTTGGAATGTGATGGATTTGATCGGCTCGTAGCGTGTCGACGACCCGTAGCGCCAGATCATGGTCCTGGCTGCCCTCAAGCCCGATCCGAAACCCTCCGACCGCCTCTACCAGAGAACGTCGTATCGACATGAGATGGCACATGTAGTTCTGGCTGAGCAGTAGGTCTTGGTTCCAATCCGGTTTGAAATGTGGATCGAAACGCACGCCATCGGGATCAATCTTGTCCTCGTTGCTATAGATCAGACCGGCGTCGGGGAACTTTTCAACCATCGCGGCGACGGCGCCGAGTGCGTCAGGCGCCAGCCTGTCGTCATGATCCAAAAAACAGACGAGTTCGCCGGATGCGAGCGTCAAGGCGGTGTTGCTTGCCGCTGAAATGTGGCCCCGCTCGGTCCGGCGCGCCACGACGATTCTCGAATCCTGGATCGCCGTATCCAGGATTCGGTGGATTTGGGGATCCGTCGAAGCGTCGTCGGCGATACATAATTGCCAACGCTGATAGGATTGCTGTTTGACTGACTCGATCGCCCCGATCAGCACCTCGATGGCAGGATCGCATACGGGCATGACAACGGAAATCACCGGCCCTTGGTCCGTCCGCCGTGGCATTTCCGCTGGCTGTATCGACTCACGCGCCTCGATCCATCGGTGGTAACCGGAGCGGCACCAATCCGGAACCGGAATGCCAAGCTCCAGAGAGGCCCGTTGATAGGCTTGAACCACCGCCTCTGCCGGGTCTTTCCCTTGGACTGCAATGCACAGAAGCCTCATGGCTTCGGCGGCTTTGCCCTGATCATTCAGCAAATTAGCGAGAGAAACCAGATTGGCCAGGTTCTCCGGGGCCACTCTCAACACCCGGCGGCGCAACCTGATTGAGGTTGGGTCGTCCCGATAGCCCCTATGTTGCCCGGCCAGTCGCAGCAACGGTTCCGGATCACCCGGCTCCAGAATAACCGCGCGACGGTTATGGAGCGCGAAATCCTGCCGCGAACCAAGCCTTACCGAAAATCGCGCGATCCTCGACCACGCGGCGCCGTTGGCAGGGTCAATCACGACAACCCGGCGCATATGGGACAAACCGATCTCTCGAAACCCGATCAATGGCAGGGTAATGGCCAAATTGTACTCAGCGCCAGGGTCGCTTGGGTTGAGGATGATCTGTCGGCGAAAGGCCAAGACGGCTTCGTCCATTAGCCGCGTATCATGCAGCGCCTGCGCCAATTCGCCGTGACGAGCAGGGTTGGACATGTCTAGCCGGGCAGCCTCTCGCAACGACGGGATCGCCGCGGCGGTGGCGCCCGATCGCCGCAACGCGCTCCCAAGCTTGGCGTGGGCGATTGCAAGACCGGCTCGAAGCCGGGTGACCTCCCTAAGAGCCTGCGCAGTCATGACCCAATCGCCGAGCTGTTCCGCTGCTTCGGCCTTCAGGAACCAGGCCGTGGCGTTTCCCGGATCACGCGCTACCGCCTCGCCAAGCGCCGCCAACGCCTCGTCAACAAGGCCTCGCCGCAATAGCAATTGCCCGGCCCGGGTAAGGGACGCCGCATCATCGGGAGCCGCGCGGGCAACCCGACGAAACAACTCAACCGCTTCATCCAGACGACCGTCCGCCGTGCAATCCTCGGCCAAGGCGAACAGCTGTCCAGGGGGCATCTCACGTTGGATCATGATTTTAGGCGCACGCACTGGTCTCGGGACGGCCCACGCTATATAGCTGGTTCCGGGCGATGCGTCGTCCATTGACCTGCATTCGTCGAGAGAACGGGCATGCCCGGTTCCGGCCGCATCATCTATCACCTGACCCGCGCATCAGGCCCCTCCGGCGGCATCAAAGTGATGCTGGACCATGTGGAAGTGTTGCGCGCAGCTGGGTTCGACGCTTTCGCCTATGTGAAAAATCAGGCGCAGCGCCCGACCGCATTTGATATCACCGTGCCTGTTTTGACCGGTGCGTTTGGCATTCGCCCTGATGATATCATCATCCGTCCCGAGACTTTTTCCGCCCGGGATCTGGAAGCCGCCGCCAAGGGCGGGCTGCGCCAGGCGGTTTTCGTGCAAAACCACTATTATTGCCGTCACAGTCTCGGTTCCGCGCGATGCTATGGCGACCTCGGGGTCATCGATGTGTTCTGTGCATCACAGCGAATCAAGCGCTTCCTCGAAGAAAACGGGATCGCACAGGATGTCACGGTCGTGCCCTGCGCCATCGCAACCGCGCCGCCTTCCGCCGCCGATAAGCGCGAGCAGATCGCCGCCATGCCACGCAAACGAGCGTTCGAGCATGGGGTTATCAAGCATTTCTTCGCGTTACGTCACCCCGAATTCGCCGATCTGCCCTGGATCGAGATTGAAGATGTTCCGCACCATGAGGCACTCCGCATCATGGCGGAATCAACGATTTTCCTGAGTCTGCAGCGTTTCGAAGGCTTTGGCTTGCCGGCTTTGGAAGCCATGGCGGCCGGCTGCCTAGTGGTTGGTTTCGCCGGGGATGGCGGTTGGGAATATGCCGATCAGGCCAACGGCATATGGATACCCGAGGACGATCTTGAAGCGGCGGCGGATGGGCTGGCGGCGGCGGTGACCGGATCACGTTGTCAGACGTCGGAATCAAGCGCCAGGATCGAGGCAGGAAAGACGACCGCCGCTGGCTATGGCCCGGAGCCCCGGCGGGCGGCCTTGATCGCGCTTTTCGAGCGGCTGCAATCCTCCCGTTGACCGGTCAATTCAGCCGATCAGGAGGCGCCAAGGCTTTCCCACTTGTTCTCCTGGCGCATCAATTTGGGATGGCAGGACAACGCATGCCAGACCACCGCCTGAAACGCTTCGCTATGTGGGGTGATGGTCTTGTCGTCGACAACCGGCACCAGGACCACCGCGTCGCCAACCATTTTGGTGTGGCCGCCGTCCCGGCCAACAACGCCGAGTATCCGCACCCCCCGGGTCTTCGCCTCATCCAAGGCATGGACAATATTGGCGCTGACATTGCGTTTGGCGTCGCCGCCGCCGACCGAGAACACCATGACCGCGTCCTTGTCATTGGCGCGACTGGTGCGAAGCCAGGCTGCGAACACGGTCTCCCAGCCCTCGTCATTGGTCCTGGCCGTCAGCTCGGCGACATTGTCGACCGGTGAATAGGCTTCGATCCCGCAGAGTTTGCGAAAGTCGTTGACCGCGTGACTGCAATTCGCCGCGCTGCCGCCGACACCAAGGAAAAACAATCGCCCGCCCCGCTCGCGAAGCGCCGCTAGTTCATCCGCCACGCGCTCTATGGCTGCGTGGTCGATCGTTGCCGCTATCTGCGCAACTTGTTCGAAATAGGTCTGGGTGTGGGACATCTGTGTCACCTTATGATGGAAGAGGCGCGCGGTCATGGGAGATGGGTGGATTTTAGGGTTGCGGCGGGATCCGGGTAAGCAGCAGCGAGATAATCTCGCGCTTAAAATGATCCGGCAACCGGACTTCGATCCGATCCGGTTCCTTGACGCGAACAACCATGCTCCGATCGGTTCCTATTTCATTGAAAAAGTACGCGCCGTCGTTTGTTTTGTGTTCCGTCTTCAAGATTTTACCATTGATCGTAGTGGTGTGCTCCGTGAACTCCATAATAACGCGGCTGCTATCGGCGGCTTCCGGCACTTGCAATCCGTGGATTTGATCCTGCGTAATTGTGCCCTGCCAGCTTCCATGAATTGGATTTATATCCTCTCCACAGCCAGCCAATGCGCCTATAAGGACAAGCAAGATTGCGCCGATTTTTCCCATTTTTCCTATTCCCTGTATATCCCCGGCGCCTCGACAATATTCTTCAGGGAACCGGGACAACCGATATAGGAAATCAGCGGGTGCTGTCCAGTCCCAGCATCGGTAGCGGTTATTGGTCGGCGCAGTAGCCGGCGATTTTGCACTCTTGAGAGGGTTCGCTTTGGCGGCGTGGCGACGCAGCCAATATTCCACTTGCGCCCGTTTTCAACTATGCTGCGACAATCCTGCGCCGCGAACCGCCGATAGGCCTTACCCGCATGAATGCACGGTTCGCTGAGTTTTCTAGTCTGGGCTTTGCGGAAATGTCGCAGTCTCGCTTCGCCGAGGCGGTCGCGGCGTTCCGACGCGCGGCGATATTGCAGCCTGGCCAAGCGATCTCAGTTTATGGAGCCGGTTTCGGCGCGGTGCGGCAATCGAGATGGCGTGATGGATTGCGGCTTATGTCGCGCGCGGCGGTCGCGCTTTCGGTCAATACGCCGACCCGTCTTCTGGCGGAAATTCATATCACGCGCGGGCATTGCCAAAAGGCCCTGGGATCACTGCGCGAGGGGGCCAATTCCTATCGTCGAGCCGCAGTGAGTGAACCATTCAACCCACAAATATATTTCAACCTGGCAAACACGCTTGGAGAGGTGGTTCGGTTTGTCTGAACAGTTTCGGGGATATCTTAAGTGGGTTTCCGCTCTGGTTACGCTG